>JAFVHC010000149.1 GCA_017474705.1 Bacillota bacterium | reverse complement strand
CAATGACGAAGTGCCTGGCAACCGCCCCTTCGCGGTGGACAAGGATGGTAACTATTATGTGTACCGTTTTGCCACAGACGTGCGTTTCTACAGAAACACCACGGAAGAATTTGACGCTGGAATGCCCCTTTGGAGCGAGTTGATCGCATGGGCCAACAGTGTCCCGGAGACCTTGGTAGCGGATAATGCGGGGCTTCTGACCGCGGTCACGTTAGAGCCCGAAGCCAGTTCTGAAGCGGATCCGGAGCAGGTCCTTGCGGAAGATCCTTTTGAAGGCAAGTGGGCCTGCGGCCGCGCCTCCATGGAGATCGCGCAGCTTGGCGATGGTTATACAGCCCAGATCATCTGGGACAATTCCGCGGACACAGCCGCGTTCTGGAATTATGTTCTGGAATATGATGAGGCGGAAGGCAATCTTTCCGGCTCCGGAGAGATGATCGCCCGAGTCTACAATGAAGATGGATCCATTGCCAGCGAAGAAGTTACCACGGATCAGATGGTAACGATCAGCCTCAATGATAATGGCAACATCGTCTGGGAAGACCTGAACGAAGACGCCGGTGCGGACATGGAATTCGAATATGCCGCCTATCAGCCGGAGACACCTGCGGCTGAAGCGATCGCGAGCCGTTACTTCCGTGGTGTGGGATCAGGGACACCTACAGAGGCTGCGTATGTGGCGCTGCATTTCGCTGATGAAAATGAACTGTGGATCGTTCCAGGCGACGAACTCAGAGACAACCTGCTTGAAGCCTGGAATTCTTTGAGCGAGGACGAGCAGAAGACCTTTGATACGTACTTTATGGATGTGGTCGTCTTGCTGGACAATATCTTTAACGACTGGTCTTCGGTACAGACGTTCGTCCATGAGATGGGAATGGAGAATGAGCTCAATGCCCTCCGCGAGAGCCCTCTGGCAGAAAAGAGTTGGGAACGACTGAAGGCCCTCACCTTGACGATGGGCAACAGCACGGGAGAATAACGAAGTATATGAAAAGATCCGGAACTTGTGAAAGCTCCGGATCTTTTTTATGTCTGGCTCTGATCACTTCTTTTTCTGATAGATACCGAAAGTAATGATGATCGCCAATATGCCGATGGCAGCACACATGACCAGGGAGATGCTGTACGTGCCGCTCCAGTCATAGATGTAGCCATGGACCGTGGTACCTACGGCATTCACGATGGACATGACCATGGACATTTTGGGATATGTGACTGAGTAATTCGCGACCCCGAAAGTGTCACGGCACAGCATGACGATGCTGACGGTGGCAAGGGCATAGACCGCGCCGTACAGGGCGGAGAAGGGGATCATCAACCCGGGCACCCGGACGATGAGCATCAGGACGGCCGCGGCGGTGAACACCAGGCAATAGATGAAGATCGTACGTTTGGCCCCGATCTTGTCTCCCAAAGCGCCGAAGAGCAGCTTACTGCACGTGTTGGCCACCAGGGCGGCGGACAGCATGCCGGAACCAACGGAAGCGGCAAACCCATAAGAGGCGGCGATGCCGGGCATATGCTGCGGGAACGAGGAAACGATCCCGACGAGGACCGTGTAGAAGAGCGCCATGCCCATCAGTTTGTGATCGATGCCCTTCGAAGCTTCGGTACTGGAGGTGACCGCTTTTGCGGTATTGTCGGGGGTATAGCCCATCAGTTCCAGATCCATATCCTCCGCACGGAAAGCGATGGGGAAAAAGATCGCCGGGAAGAACATCAACAGGATGATGACACCATCCACGACGTAGGCTGTGCGCCAGCCGGCCTTTTCGATCACGGCGGAAAGTACGGGGGAGAAGATCGCTCCGGAAACACCGCTGAAACCCATGGCGATACTGGTGATCATGCCGGTGTTGGTGTAATACCAGTTGGTGATGATCATCGTCACTGTCACGATACCGACGAGACCTGCCGCGAATCCGCGGATGGCATTGAACAGGTACAAGGGGATCAAGGATCTGCAGATGGCCAGGAGCACGGTGCAGCCGGAGAAGACCACCGCGGCGATGATCGTCATCTTCCGGAAGTTGGTGGAACGTATATGTTTCGCAGCGACGATACCGCCGAACGCGAAGACGATGTTGCTGATGGTGAGCGTCATGCTGACGCTGCCGCGGCCGACGCCCAGTTCTTCTGAGATTGGGGTGAAGAACAGGCCGGAGACGTTGGTCAGCATGCCGAGGGAAGCGGCGGACATGCCGCAGACCGCAATCAGGACCAGTAAGTATTTGCCTTTGAGCAGTTTCATGTAAATGATACGCTTTCTATTTCGATTGTGAAACTCTAAAACTTATAGTATCAAAATAAAAAGACAGCGTCAACTCAAAATACCTTTACGAAAACCGAAAAACAAGGTATGATATATGCACCGTCGCATAATTGCGAAAAGAAGATACTTGAGGTGCATACCCAATCGCCTTCGGCGATTTCGAAGGCCAACTGAAAGGATTGACTGTATTATGATCAAAGCAGGCATCATTGGAGCGACCGGCTATGCCGGAGAGGAACTGGTGCGCATCCTGCTGCGGCACCCGGACGTGGAGATCGTCTGGTACGGGTCGCGCAGTTATGTGGATCAGCCCTACGCTGACGTATATAGAAACTTCTTCAAACTGGTAGAGGCAAACTGTTTCGACGATGATCTTCCGCAGCTCGTGCAGGAAGCAGACGTCGTTTTTACCGCGACGCCTCAAGGGTATCTGGCCGGCGTCATGTCGGAAGAACTGTTGGAGCAGGCGAAATTCGTAGATCTGTCCGCGGACTATCGTCTAAAGGACGTCCAGGTATATGAGCAGTGGTACAAGATCGAGCACAAGTCGCCGCAGTTCCTTGCGGAAGCGGTCTACGGTCTGTGTGAGATCCATCGGGAGGATATCAAAAAGGCGCGCCTGGTGGCGAACCCCGGGTGCTATACCACCTGTTCCATCCTCACCGCATGGCCTTTGGTCGAAGCCGGCCTGATCGATCCGGATACGTTGATCATCGATGCGAAGTCCGGCGTTTCCGGGGCTGGCCGCAGCGCGAAGACTGCGAACCTGTTCAGCGAAGTCAACGAGAGCATCAAGGCGTACGGTGTGACCACCCATCGTCATACGCCGGAGATCGAGGAGCAGCTGTCCTTGGCAGCCGGCCGCCCGCTGGTCCTGAGTTTCACGCCGCATCTGGTGCCCATGAACCGCGGCATCCTGGTGACTGCCTACGCTTCTTTGAAAGAAGGTGTCACGGAGCAGGATCTGCGCTGTGTGCTGGAACAGCGCTATCAGGACGAACCCTTCATCCGCGTCCTGCCGAAGGGCGTCTGCCCGGAGACCCGCTGGGTGGAAGGCAGTAATTACGTGGATATCAACGTGCTGGTCGATAAACGTACGAACCGCGCCATCCTCATGGGTGCGATCGATAACCTGGTCAAAGGCGCGGCCGGCCAGGCTGTGCAGAATATGAATCTGATGTTCGGCCTTCCAGAGACAGCAGGTCTGGAACTCGTGCCGCTGTTCCCGTAAACAAAAGGAGAGAACCATGAGTCGTGAAGTGAATACCCGGTATGGCCGCATTGCCGGCATCGAGCAGGAAGCCTGGTTGGAATTCCGCGGGATCCCGTTCGCCAAAGCCCCGGTGGGCGATCTGCGGTGGAGAGCGCCTGTAGAGCCGGAAGCATGGGAAGGGACGTATCTGGCAGACCAGTTCAAAGCCAAAGCTGTCCAAAGGGAAGGTTCTGCACCGCCCTGGGACAAGGATTTTTATGATGACCCGGCCTTTGAACGGCCTTCGTCGGAGGACTGCCTGTATCTGAACATCTGGGTACCGAAAGAGGCCAAGGACTGCCCCGTGGCGATCTGGATCCACGGCGGTGCGTTCATGGGCGGATTCTCCAGCGAGAAAGAATTCGATGGAGCGGCATACGCGAAGCGCGGCGTCATTCTTGTGAGCATCCAATATCGGTTGGGTATCTTCGGATTCCTGGCCCATCCATGGCTTACCGCGGAAGCCGGTACGTCCGGCAATTATGGTATGCTGGACCAGATCGCAGCCATCAACTGGGTCTATGACAATATCCGTGCATTCGGCGGAGATCCGGAAAACATCACCATCTTCGGTCAGAGCGCCGGTGCCATGAGCGTCCAGACCTTGATCTCCTCCCCGCTGACCGGGGACCGCATCAAGCGTGCCACCCTGCAGAGCGGCGGCTCCTATGGGGAAGGTCAGCATCGAGATATGACCCTGGCGGAGGCGGAGCAGTTCGGTCTTATGTTCTCCGAATTGCTTGAGGTCCAGAGCCTGGAGGAAATGCGGGCAAAGTCCACGGCGGAGATCTTTGCTGCCACGGATCCATTCATGGCGAAGGCGATGCCCAAGGCGCGAGGGCTCTTCCTGACGCCCAACATCGACGGTATCCTTCTTACGGACGGGTATTATGCCACGATCGATCAGGGCAAGATCAAGGGCATTCCCTACATGCTTGGCAGCACCAAGAACGATATCACCGTGGAGGGTGATCCGAAGGATCCGATGGAGTCTCCGCTGCACCGTGGCTGTCTGGCGTTCAGCAAAAAGCTTGAAGAACTGGGCAGAAAGCCCGCCTATGTATACTATTTCCAGCGCAACCTGCCTGGAGATGCACAAGGCGCCTGGCACTCCGCGGAACTTTGGTATATGATGGGCACGCTGGGCCGCTGCTGGCGTCCCTTCACACCGGAGGATTATGCACTGTCCGATCGGATGCTGGATCATTGGTGCAACTTTATGCGGTACGGGGATCCGAATGGAGCAGGCCTTCCGGAATGGAAACCGTGCTCCAAAGAGGACGCGTTCGTCGAGATCTTCGATGTAGAATAAGTTTTGTAAATATTTTAAAGGGCATGTTTGGACCGGTCCTCTTGATCGCTGTCCAACATGCCCTTTTCTTTTGGTCAAACTAAATACGAACGCCTCGAAATCATACAATTTCCTGAAATCAGCGTGGTTATGTGGGTATCATTCTGATATGAAAATCTTGAAATACATACAATTTTATGAAAACAAGCTTGTTATGTGGGTATTATTATGACACGTGAATTTAAAAATTCATACATTCTTTTGAAATCAAGTTTGTTATGTGGGTATCAAGTTCAAAACGAACGTCTTGAAATACATACAGTTTTCTAAAGCCAGCCTAGTTATGTGGGTAACAACCAAAAACGAAGGTTATAACACACATACATTTTGCGTTAAGATGAATCGGAATGTATGAATCAGGTCCAAGCAAAAGATGGTTGTATAGATCAAATCTTCATATCCCCGTCCTTGACCCATCCCAGTTTCTTGACGACCATGTGGAACAGCAGTGCAAAGATCGCCGGCAGTACAAAGGAGATCAGGACCAGACCGATCCAGTCGAACGCGGTGATGGCGGCTTTGGTGCCGGCGACAACGTCGTTCACCCAGCCGGTATAGACACCGATCTGCCCGACCAGCCCGCAGGTGCCCATACCGGAGGAGACCGGGGCGCCGTTCATCTGCAGCTTGAACAGGCAGGTGGCCAAAGGCCCTGTGATGGCGGATGCCAAGGTTGGTGCGATCCAGATGCGGGGATTCTTCACGATGTTGCCCATCTGCAGCATGGACGTGCCTATGCCCTGTGAGACCAGTCCGCCCCAGCGATTCTCCTTGAAGGAGATGACCGCGAAACCGATCATTTGCGCGCAGCATCCAGCCACAGCGGCTCCGCCGGCAAGACCGGTCAATCCCAGCGCCGCGCAGATCGCAGCGGAGGAGATGGGCAGTGTCAGCGCCATGCCGACCAGTACGGAGACCAGGATGCCCATCAGGAAAGGCTGCAGCTCAGTTGCCCACATGATCAGTCCGCCGAACCATTGTGCGGCTTTTCCGATCGGCGGCGCGATGAGCCAGGAGAGAAATATGCCGACAGCGATCGTGACCAACGGCGTCACCAGAATGTCCACTTTCGTTTCTTTGGAGACCGCTTTGCCGCATTCCGCAGCGACGATGGCGATGATGAGCACGGCCAAAGGACCTCCGGCACCGCCCAGTGCATTGGCCGCGAAGCCAACGGAGATCATGGAAAACAATACCAGCGGCGGGCACTGCAGAGCGAAGCCGATGGCCGTTGCCATGGCAGGTCCGCTCATGGCGGATGCGATACCGCCTACCGTGTAAGCACTGTTGCCGATCGTGGCGACCGGCTGCGTCAGGAACGACAGATGGAACTGCGTTCCGATCGTATTGATGATGGTACCGATCAACAGAGAGCAGAAGAGTCCCTGCGCCATGGCGCCAAGCGCATCGATGCCATACCGTTTCAGAGAGATCTCAATGTTTTTTCTTTTGAGAAATGCACGGAATCCTTTTTCCATCATGATCCCTTTCCGTTGGTGTTTTGATACTTTTATACTATAACTTTATTGCGTGTCCCCCGTCAATAGGAAAATTATGCGGCAAACGCGCAGATGATGAATAAAAATACTATTTGCATGAATATTTATGCAAACTGAGATGAAATTTGTACTATTTTCCTCTTTACTTCCTATAAAAAGTACAGTAATATAGAGTATTGAAAAACATATATCAGAAAAGAAGATACAATGACAGATAATTCATATAATATTCGCATCATGCGGGATGAGGACTATCCGCAGGTCCACAAACTGTGGAAGCAGATCTCCGGTTTTGCCATGCGCACGCTGGATGATTCGGAAGAGGGCGTGCTGCGGTTCATCCACCGCAACCCTACCACCAGCATCGTAGCGGAGATGGACGGGGAGATCATCGGAACGATCCTGGCAGGCCATGATGGCCGACAGGCCAGCTTCTACCACGTCTGTGTGCGTAAGGACAAACGCAACATGGGCATCGGGACCGCCATGGTCACTGCGGCCATGCGCGCGCTCAACGAGGAGCACGTCAACAAGATCACTTTGGTGGCTTTCCGCAAGAACGAGGTCGGCAACCGCTTCTGGCGGCATGTCGGCTGGAAACAGCGGGAGGACGTCAACGTATACGAATTCATACTCAACGAGAAAAACATTTCAACATTCAATGACGAGGTATATGCGCCATCGAATACTAGTGAAAAATAAATGCAAGAGGCGCATAAAAAATCGCCTGCGGCGATTTCGATGGCAGATCATGGAGGTAGTAAATGAACATCATCGACGGCGGAGTCACTTCCGCGAAAGGTTTCAAAGCCGCATGTACGGCTGCCGGTATCAAGTATAAGGACCGCACGGACATGGCCATGCTGGTCAGTGAAGTACCGTGTGTCACAGCCGGCACATTCACCCGTAACCTGGTCAAAGCAGCCCCTGTACTGTGGGACCGCCAGATCGTGGAGAGCGGTGCTTTGGCGCAGGCCGTGGTCGTCAATGCGGGCATCGCCAACGCTTGCACCGGTGAAGAAGGTTTCGATGCCTGCCGGAAGACGGCAGCCGCAGTACAGCAGATCTGCGGTTTTGCACCGGAACAGGTCTTCGTGGCTTCCACCGGTGTCATCGGTGCGCAGCTGCCGGTCGACAAACTGAGCGCAGGCGTTGCGGCCATGGTGCCGCAGCTTGCGGACAGCAGGGAAGCCGGTCATCTGGCCGCCAGAGCCATCATGACCACCGATACGCTGCCGAAAGAAGTGTGTGTGGAGGTCGAGATCTCCGGCACCACCGTCA
This sequence comes from Bacillota bacterium, assembly GCA_017474705.1. Classification (GTDB taxonomy): domain Bacteria; phylum Bacillota; class Clostridia; order Lachnospirales; family Bianqueaceae; genus RUG159. The sequence goes on along the minus strand of JAFVHC010000149.1, from coordinate 13,871 downwards.
CCATCGGCGGCATGTGCAAAGGCTCCGGCATGATCCACCCGAACATGGGTACGATGCTGTGCTTCATCACGACCGATGTGGCGATCAAGAAGGAACTGCTGCAGAAGGCACTGTACGAGACGGTGGGCGAGACCTTCAATATGGTCTCGGTCGATGGTGATACCTCCACGAATGATACCTGCCTGGTGCTGGCGAACGGTCTGGCAGGCAACGCACCGATCGAAACAGAAGATGCAGCTTATGAAGCCTTCAAAGAAGGCCTGATGGCGGTGAACAAAGCGCTGGCCATGAAGATCGCGGGCGATGGTGAAGGTGCTACGGCCCTGTTCGAGGTCATCGTGAAGAACGCGGCCGACAGGGAAGCGGCACGGACGCTGAGCAAATCTGTTGTAACCTCCAGCCTGTCCAAGGCGGCGGTCTACGGGCATGATGCAAACTGCGGTCGTTTCCTGTGCGCGCTGGGTTATTCCGGCATCGATTTCGATCCGGATCAGGTCGATATGTGGTTCCAAAGTGAGCATGGAACTTTGCAGGTCGCCGAAAACGGTGTCATCCTGCGGTATAGTGAAGAAAAGGCCAAGGAGATCATGTCCACAGAGCACTTCACCGTCATCTGCGACATGAAGCAGGGCGATGCGGAGGCCACAGCCTGGGGCTGCGATCTGACCCATGAATATGTTACCATCAATGCGGATTACCGGTCGTAAAAAGGAGATCAAATGATAATGAGAGACTCTGTCATGAACAGCAATGAGATGCAGAACGTCATCGATAAGGCGCAGGTCCTGATCGAGGCGCTTCCGTATATCCGGCGCTTCAACCGCCGCATCATCGTCGTCAAGTACGGCGGGTCGGCCATGCTGGACGAAGAACTGAAGAACCAGGTCATCGAGGACGTGACGCTGCTGAAGCTGGTCGGATTCAAGCCGATCATCGTGCACGGCGGCGGCAAGGACATCAGCAGCTGGGTCAAGAAGAGCGGCATGGAGCCGCGGTTCGTGAACGGTTTGCGTGTCACCGACGAGCCGACCATGGAGATCGCGGAGATGGTCCTGAACCGGGTCAATAAGTCTTTGGTGCAGAAGGTCGAGAAGCTGGGTGTGCTGGCGGCCGGCATCAGCGGCAAGGACGGTGGCCTGCTGAAGGTCACGAAGAAGTACTCCGGCGGCGAGGACATCGGTTACGTCGGAGAAGTCAAACAGGTCAACCCCAAGATCCTGTTCGACCTGCTGGAGAAGGATTTCCTGCCGATCGTTTGCCCCATCGGTTATGATGATAATTTCGACACCTATAATATCAATGCGGATGATGCGGCCTGTGCGATCGCTAAGGCAGTCAACGCCGAAAAGCTGGCTTTCCTGACGGATATCGAAGGTGTCTATATGGATCCGAACGATCGGTCGACGCTCATCTCCGAACTGTCGGTATCTGAGGCCAACGGTCTGATCCATCAGGGCGTGATCGGCGGAGGCATGCTGCCCAAGCTGGGCAACTGCATCGACGCCATCGAGAACGGCGTCAGCCGGGTGCATATCCTGGATGGACGCATCGCCCATTGTCTGCTATTGGAGATCTTTACGAACCGCGGTATCGGCACGGCCATCATCGCGAACGATCAGGAGCGTTTCTATCATGAATAAGCAAGCATATATCGACCAGGCGGAAGCCCATCTGTTCCACGTATATAATCGTTTTCCGGTGGTGTTTGACCATGGGGAAGGCGTGTATTTGTACGATACCGACGGCAAGCAGTATCTGGATTTTGCCTCTGGCATCGGCGTCATGGCGCTGGGCTACAGCGACCCGGAATACACCGCCGCAGTGCAGGAGCAGGTCGCTCGCCTGCTGCATACCTCAAACTTGTACTATACGCCACAGGTAGCGGCTGCCGGTGAAGCGGTCTGCCGTGTGTCCGGGATGGATAAGGTCTTCTTCACCAATTCCGGCGCGGAAGCGATCGAAGGCGCCATCAAGACGGCGAAGAAGTATGCGTCTCGCCGCGACGGTCATGCGGGTCATGAAGTGATCGCCATGCAGCAGTCGTTCCATGGCCGCACTGTCGGTGCTTTGTCCGTTACTGGTACCGATCATTATCGTGAACCGTTCTACCCGCTGATGGGTGGCGTCAAGTTCGCGAACTTCAACGATCTGGATTCCGTCAAGGCTTTGATGAATGAAAATGTCTGCGCGATCCTGGTGGAGACGGTGCAGGGCGAGGGCGGTATCTATCCCGCGGAACCGGCATTCCTGGAAGGCTTGCGCGCGCTTTGCGACCAGTATGACGCGCTGCTGATCCTGGATGAGATCCAGTGCGGCATGGGCCGTTCTGGCTCCATGTATGCGTTCCAGCAGTATGATGTGAAGCCGGACATCCTCACAACTGCCAAGGCCCTCGGTCTGGGCGTGCCGGTCGGTGCATTCGCGGTCACGCAGAAAGTGGCGGACGCTTCTCTTGTACCGGGCGATCATGGCACCACCTATGGCGGCAATCCGCTGGTGTGCGCTGCCGTGGCGAAGTCGGTAGAACTCATGGAGCAGCGCAATATCCCGCAGCATGTGCAGGAGATGACGCCTTATCTCATCGAGACCCTGCAGTATTTCGTGGACAAGTATGATTTCGTTACTGCCCAGCGCGGTATGGGCTTCATGCGCGGTCTGGTGCTGACCATTCCGGTGGGTCCCGTCGTGGCCAAAGCGTTGGAAGAAGGTCTGGTCGTGCTTTCTGCCGGCAAGGATGTGCTGCGTCTGCTGCCGCCCTTGGTCATGGAAAAGAACGGCATCGATGAAATGAAAGCAAAACTGACAAAAGTGCTGGACAGCTTCGTTTCGTAAACGAAAGGTGTGCAGCAAAAGAAAAGGGATGGCATTTTGCCATCCTTTTGTCGATACAAAGGAGATCCACAATGAAAAGAAAGTACACGTATCGATCCACCACTTCACCTGAGATCAGTGCAAGGGAAAAGGAACATTTTGAGAGGACCAGAGCCCTGGCCGGCGATTGTACCGTCCTTTTGCGCAATGACGGTGCACTGCCGATCCCATGCGCGGAGCAGAAGATCGCCCTGTATGGGGAAGGCGGCCGTAACACGGTGCGCGGCGGCACCGGTTCAGGCATGACCTATGCCCGCCATGATTATTCCGAGGAAGAAGCCTTGGAAACGGCCGGCTTCACTGTCACGACCAAAGCCTGGCTCGACCGTCAGGACGCAAGGCGGAAGCAGGAATTCGATGACTTCATGGAGCGGATGCGGCAGGAAGCCGGCGCCGGTCTGGAACTGATGCTGATGGGCGGTACGCCGCCGGCGAAAGAAGCCGAGCCGGTGACGGATCAGGATATCGCGGACAGTGACACGGATACGGCTGTTTTCGTACTGGTGCGCAACGCAGGTGAAGGTGACGACCGCAAGGACGTCCCTGGGGACGTCCGCTTGATGGACAGCGAGAAAGCGGACATTGCCAGGATCGGTGATGTGTATGCAAAGACCATCCTGGTACTGAACGTCTGCGGCCCGGTCGCGGTGGATGAATTCGCCTCCATCCCGGGTGTGAACGCGATCTTATATGTGGGACAGCAAGGCACCCCCGGCGGATTATCCATCGTAGATGTGCTGACCGGACGTCAGACACCTTCCGGGAAACTGGCGTCCACCTGGCCGAAAGTGTATACGGACTGTGGTTCAGCCAAGAATTTTGGCCTGCAGAACGATTACATGGATGACGTTTTTATGAAGAAGGCATCTACGTCGGTTATCGTTATTTCGATACCTTCGGCATCACTCCGGGCTATGCCTTCGGCTATGGGCTGTCTTATACGACCTTCGCTATGGAATGCAAAGGCGTCGAAGCGGATGCTTCATCGATCTCCGTGACAGTGCAGGTGACCAATACGGGTATGCAGTATGCCGGTAAGGAGGTCGTGCAGGTCTATGTATCAGCGCCGGAGGGAGCGTTGGAAAAACCCTATCAGGAGCTGAAAGCCTATGGGAAGACCCGGCTGCTGGCGCCGGGGGAAACCGAGATATTGAAGATCTCCTTCAGAACGGATTCCATGGCATCCTACAGCGAAGCTCTGGCCGCCTGGATCCTGGAAGCCGGCAGCTTCCTGATCCGTGTGGGCAATAGCTCCCGCAATACCCACGTCGCGGCACGTCTTGCGCTGGATGAGACGGTGTGTGTACAGCAACTGAAGAATCTGTTTGCGGATCCCGAGGCAAAGCCGGTGATCAGCCGCAAAGGAGTGGCCCCCTATACATATGCGGAAGAAGCTGCTGAAAAAGAAGCAGCCCCAGTCATCCCGCTTGCTGCGGCGGACTTCAAGGCTACTGCCATCGCTTATGAAGAACCGGAAGAAATGATCGATACCCATCCGGGCATGGTGATCACCGCCCAGGACGTTCTGGCCGGCAAGTATACGGTAGAAGAACTGGTCGCGCAGCTGTCTGTGGAAGAAATGGCCGCCTTCACGACCGGTAACGCAAAGGGTTTGATGGCCTTCTTCAGCGCAGCTTCTCAGTTCGTCATCCCCGGTGCGGCAGCCCAAAGTACCGACATCTGTCTGGAGAATCGTGATATCCGCGAGTGGTGCTGTTCCGACGGCCCGGCCGGCCTGCATGTGGATCCGGAGTTCGTCGTCTATCAGGATGGTACCGTACAGACCGTGCCCCAGGGCGATAACAGCATGCATCGTCCGTTCGACCATAGCCGCGACAGCGAGATCGCAGAACACCATTATCAGCATTGTACTGCCTTCCCAACCGCGTCCACCGCGGCAGTATCCTGGAATACGGACGTCTTTACCGAGATCAGTACCATGTATGGCATCGAAATGAAGGAGATCGGTCTGCCGACCGCATTGAAGCCTTCCATGAACATCCATCGGGATCCTCTGGGCGGACGCAACTTCGAGTATTATTCGGAGGATCCGGTGCTTTCGGGTACCTACGCGGCGGCCGACGTGCTGGCCTTGCAGCAGTATCCGGGCATCACTTCCACCGTGAAGCATTTTGCGGCCAACAACCACGATCGGAACCGTATGTTCTCCAACGCCCACGTGTCAGAACGGACGCTCAGGGAGATCTATCTGAAGAATTTCGAGATCGCGATCCGCACATCCCAGCCGGGCTGCATCATGTCATCCTATAACCTGATCAATGGGAAACATGCAGCCAATAACCGAGACCTGCTGACCTATGTCTGCCGCCAGGAATGGGGGTATCGGGGCATGATCATGACGGACTGGTTCATGACGGAGATGGCGGCCGACGTGTTTTCGGCAGTGCAGCGGGCGTACAGCCAGCGGTATGGCAAGACGATCGCCCATGAATGCACCTGGGCGGGCAACGATATGGTCATGCCAGGATGTGATGAAGACCGGGCGGACATCATCGCATCCGTACAGAACGGTATCGTTTGCAAAGCGGACCTGCAGCGCTGCACGAAGCATGTGATCGAACTGATCCTGCGGTCAGACCTGTATGAAGGAGCGAAACCATATAACGAGATCGTACCGCCGGAGATGCCGGCAGTCACGGTGGAGAGGAGATAACTATGGCCTGGGAAGATCTGGATGCATTCATCGCTAAGATGAAAAAGATCAATCAAGAGTTTGGACCGGAAAAATGTAAAGCGATCGAGATCTGGGAAAGTACGCCGTGCTATAACGAGGCACAGGTCGTCGCCTTGGCGAAACTGTCCAACCGGATCCAGATGGAGTGTACGGACGAGGAACGCCCAGGGGTGATCCGGGAATTTGCCGAGCTGCGTGACCAGGTACAGCCGCGAGAAAATGCGCCGGAGAAGATCTGGCTATGGCCGGACGGCAATATGCCTGCGGAAACGGAGTATACAGACAATAGTGAATACCGCTATAACCATGCGCCGGATTTCATCCCCTATATGCTGGAGATGCTGGTGCCGGAGGACGTCACGCCGAAGGGGGCGATCGTCATATGTGCCGGCGGGGATCATGGGGAATCGGTGGTGTTTGAAGGCTACCAGACAGCGAAAGATCTGAATGCCCTGGGGTACCAGTGCTTCCTGCTGTTGAACCGGACGAACCACAATCCCTGGAACGGGCACGAGTGCGGTGCCGATGGCGCGCGGGCGATCCGTTATATCCGAGCCCATGCGGCACAGTACCGGATCGAATCGGACCAAGTTGCCTTCGCCGGTTTCTCCAACGGTGGTCTGACCGGAGAAGCGATCATTGAAAACTATTCCGGTGACAAGAAGGTCACGGACTATTTCCCGGAGTATGTGCCGGATGAACTGGATGCTTATTATGGTGCGCCGGATGCCTTCCTCTGTGTCTATGGTCCGCGTTTCGACGGCGGACCGTTCCGCTGGGACGGTGTCGTCTATCCGCCGACCTTCTTTGCGGTCGGCCGGGAGGACTCTGCCATGAAGAACCTGCATTATGTCTATCCGGATCTGGTCGCCCACGGTGTTCCGGTGGAAGTGCACACTTTTGCAGGTGTCCCCCATGGGAAAGCCGGCGCTTCGATCCTGGGTGACGCGTACGCGAATTTTGACCTATGGCTGCCCTTGGCAGACGCTTTCATGCAGAACGTGTATGAGAAGAAATAAAAAAATATGTTGACGATCACCAAAGAACAGGCCAGACAGTTCATCCTGAGCAAGCAGGGGCTGCTCGGCAAGCATCGTTTCGTGGGCAAAGACGGAGCGTATCAGTATGTGCGCCAGGCAGGCTGCATCCAGTATGATCCGGTGGATGTCTGCGGTAAAAACGCGGAACTTACCCTGCAGTCCCGGGTGAAGGGATGCACCAAGAAGACCTTGGCGGATCTGCTGTATAAAGACCGGCTGCTGGTCGATTATGTGGATAAAGAACTGGCCATCTGGCCGCGGGAAGATTGGCCGTATTTTTCAAGGTACCGCGCACGGAGCAGAGCCCATGGGAAGACGTTCGCCGGCATCCCGGAACTGGAGGAGGAAGCCGTCGCCTACATCCGTGCACATGGACCGGTCAGCAGTGATACCCTGCCCATCGAAGGCAGGATCTTCTGGCACTCGTCCATGCACTGGAGCGGCAACTGGGAGAAAGATTCCCTGGCAGCCCGGTCGGTGCTGGAGCAGCTGTATACCGACGGTGTGCTCTTGATCCATCACAAGAGCGGGTCCCGCAAGTATTATGATCTGGCGGATCAATACTTTGATGCGGCATTGCTCAGCGCGGAGGATCCCTGCCCGGATGAGCGGGACTTTCGCTGCTGGCGCATCCTCCGCAGGATCGGTGCGGTCGGCCTTTTGTGGAACCGTGGATCTTCCGCCTGGCTGGGCATCGAGCTGACCAACGAACAGCGGCAGGAAGCTTTCGCGCTCCTGGAAACACAGGGCAGGATTGTGCCGGTGCAGGTGGAAGGGATCCGAGGGCTATTGTTCATGCTGGCTGAGGACCGGCCATTGATGGAAGCAGTTTTAGCAGGCACGATCGACACGAAGCCGCGACTGGAATTCCTGGCGCCTTTGGACCCCATGCTTTGGGACCGGAAACTGGTCGAAGCAGTCTGGGGGTATCAGTATTCCTGGGAGATCTACACGCCTGCGGCCAAGCGTAGATTTGGGTATTATGTGCTGCCCATGCTTTACGGTGAGGATCTGGTCGGACGTATCGAAGCGGCGGCGGACAGAAAAAACCAGGTGCTCTTGGTGAAAAACATCTGGTTCGAGAAGGGCGTGCGCAGGACGAAACGCCTGGAGCACGCCATCGAAATGAGCATCAAGCGTCTGGCCCGCTTCAATGATTGTAAAGAAATCCAATATAAGGAGAAAGAAACGATATGAAGATCGCAGTTACTTATGAGAATGGAACCGTATTCCAGCATTTCGGGCACACGGAGGCCTTCAAGGTCTATGAAGTCGAGGACGGTAAAGTCATCTCTTCGGAGATCATCAGTTCGGATGGTCAGGGGCATGGCGCCTTAGCGGCACTGCTGTCTGAAAAGGACATCGACGTCCTGATCTGCGGTGGGATCGGCGGAGGAGCACAGGCAGCACTTACGGAACAGGGGATCGAATTGTGCGCCGGCGCATCCGGAGACGCGGATGAAGCGGTGGCAGCGTATCTGCGCGGAGAACTGATCAACACCGGTGCCAACTGCGATCATCACGGAGAAGGTCATTCCTGCGGAGATCATGAGAGCAGCTGCGCGGGCGGCTGCCACGAGGAAGAAAAGCCTGCCGGAAAGAATATTGGTAAAAAGGTCCGGACCCATTATCGGGGCACCTTCAACGACGGGACGCAGTTCGATGCCTCCTATGACAGAGGAGAGCCGTTGGAGTTCATCTGTGGCGCGGGCATGATGATCCCGGGCTTCGATGCCGCCGTCGCGAATATGGAAGTGGGCGAGATCGTCAACGTGCATCTGATGCCGGAAGAAGCCTATGGAGAGCCGGATCCGAACGCGATCTTCACTGTCGACATTATCCAGCTGCCGGGGTCGGAAGAACTTTCCGTGGGACAGCAGGTCTATCTGCAGAACACCTATGGCCAGCCGGTCCCGGTCAAGGTCACGGCCAAGGATGAGAAGACGATCACTTTCGATGCCAATCACGAAATGGCAGGTAAAGAGTTGAACTTCACCATCGAACTGGTGGAAGTATTGGAAGAAGAATGATCTGAAATAAAAATAAAAAAAGGACTGTGAAACCTATTTCACAGTCCTTTTATATTGTCGTTTTTATGCCAGTTCCCAGACAGTGCCTTCGCGGGTATCCTTGATGGTGACACCCTTTTCGGCCAACTCCGCGCGGATGGCGTCGGCCTGGGCAAAGTCCTTGGCCTTTTTGGCGGCCTTGCGGGCGGCGATGCGTTCTTCGATCCAGGCGACCAGCGCGTCGTCGGCCGCCGGTTCTTCCGGGACCGCGTCCGCGGCGGCCAGCAGGTTCAAGGACAGGACCCGATCGAAATCATCGATGATGGCGCGCTTCGTGGCGCCGTTCAGATCCGCCTTCAACAGGTCGTACAGGACGGTGATGCCGGAGGAGGTGTTCAGATCCTGCGCCATGGCTTCCGCGAACTTCATGTGCCATTCCTGCACGGCAGCCGGATCGACAGGACCATCCTTCTCCAAGGTGCGGATGCGCTTGATCAGCTTATCGTACGTGTTTTTCGCGTTGTCCAGTACGTCCCAGGTGAAGAGCAGGGGCTTGCGGTAATGGGACTGCAGGCAGAACAGACGGTAGACCATGGGATCGTAGCCTTTGTTCTCCAACAGGGAAACGGTAAGGAATTCACCCTTGGATTTGCTCATCTTACCGGTCTCATCGTTCAGATGCAGGACGTGGAACCAGTAGTTGCACCATTTGTGGCCCAGATAGGCCTCGCTCTGCGCGATCTCGTTGGTGTGATGCGGGAAGATATTGTCCACGCCGCCGCAGTGGATGTCCAGATATTCGCCCAGGTTCTCGATGGAGATGCAGGAGCACTCGATGTGCCAGCCGGGGTAGCCGACGCCCCAGGGGCTGTCCCATTTCAGCGCCTGATCCTCGAATTTGGACCGGGTGAACCACAGGACGAAGTCGGTCTTGTTCTTTTTGGCGGTATCTTCTTCCACGCCTTCACGCACACCCACGTTCAGATCTTCCTGATTGTGGTTGGTCAGGACGTAGTAGTTGTCCAGTTTGGAAGTATCGAAGTAGACGTTGCCGCCGGCGACATACGCGTACCCCTTGTCCAGCAGCGCCTGGACCATATGGATGAAGCCGTCGATCATGGAAGTGGCAGGTACGACGGTATCCGGCTTGCGGATGTTCAGCTTATCGCAGTCGCTGAAGAAGGCTTCGGTGTACATCTGCGCGATCTCCATAACGGTCTTGTTTTCGCGCTTGGCACCTTTGAGCATCTTGTCCTCGCCGGTGTCAGCGTCGCTGGACAGATGGCCCACGTCGGTGATATTCATGACGCGGTCGACCCTGTAGCCGATGTAGCGCAGGTATTTCTCCAGCACATCCTCCATGATGTAGGAGCGCAGGTTGCCGATATGGGCGAAATGATAGACGGTGGGTCCGCAGGTGTACATGCGGACGACGCCCGGTTCGTTGGATACGAAGGGGCTGATCTTATTATCCAGTGTATTGTAAAGCTTTAAGGTAGTATCCATAGCTATAGGTTCCTTTCAAAATATGATTGATTATAGCAAATCCTGACGATGCAGGCAACTAAAAAATGGTTTGCTCCGTGAGGTTTTTGATGATATACTTACGATATCACTTGTAAAGGAGCGTGCCTGTCATGCGTTGGATCACTGAGGAAAACTATGAAGAAGTCATGCAGACCGTCGTCGAGCCGTTTCTTGCGGAACGCCGGACGGAAGGATATGACGAAAGAGTGCCCGGTCAGCCGGTCTATTATGAGCATTTCACCGCGGATGCGCCGAAGGGCGTGATCGTGATCAGCCACGGGTTCACAGAGTCAGTCAAGAAGTTTTATGAGGGAATCTATTATATGCTGCAGGCCGGATATGAGGTCTTCGGCATCGACCACCGCGGCCATGGACGGTCCTTCCGTCACAATCAGGATCTGCTGGTGGTGCATGTGGAGCATTTCAAGGACTACGTGCTGGACCTGAAGCATCTGGTCGATACCGTGGTCAAGCCGGCCGCACAGGACCTGCCGTTGTACCTGTACTGCCATTCCATGGGCGGATGCGTCGGTGCCTGGACCATCGAGGAATACCCGGAACTGTTCAATAAGGCAGTACTGTCCTCGCCCATGCTGGGTTTAGGGTTCGGTAAGATCCCTACGCCGGTCGTCTACGCTGTCGCTTCGCTCAAAGGCATGGGTGCCAAGAAGGTCCTGCCCATGAGCCCGCAGCAGGGCTTTGCCAAAGAGCCTGATTTTGAGAACAGCTGCGATTCTTCCGAGTGCCGCTACCTGTACTATCATAAAAAACGTCTGGCGGACGAGCTGCTGCAGACGCAGGCACCTTCCATCAATTGGGGCAAAGAGTCCGTCAAAGCGACCAAGCGGGTCACTTCCAAACATTGGACCGGACGGATCAGCATCCCGGTGCTGCTGTGCCAGGCCGGTGCCGACACTGTCGTCAAGAACGAGTCCGAGGACCTGTTCGCCAGCCGCGTGCCGCAGTGCGAACTGTACAAGGTGCCCGGTATGAAGCATGAACTGTACATGACGGATTCCGAAGTCCTGATCCCGTATTGGGAGAAGATCTTCAAATTCCTGGGGTAAGATATGACGTTAGAAGAAAAAATGAAAGCCGGCATGGTGTTCACGGAGTGGCGCCATACGGATCCGGTGGATCAGGCGCTGGAACAGGAACTGTTCCGCCAGCGTCAGGAGTGTAAGGAAAAACTGTTCGATTATAACAATACCCGTCCGACCGACGTGGCGAAAAAACGGGAGATCATGGATTCCATCCTGGGCAGCCATGGAGAAAGGTTCTGGATGGAGTCGCCGGTGCACATGTCCTACGGCAGCAACGTACATCTGGGCGAGGGGTTCTATTCTAATTTCAACCTGTCCATCGTGGATGACGGCGAAGTCTGGATCGGGGATCATGTGATGATCGGTCCGAACGTGACCATCGCGGTCACGGGACACCCCATGGACGCGGAGATCCGGTTGATGGGCACCCATTATTCGATCCCGATCCACATCGGAAACAATGTATGGATCGGCGCCAATACAGTGATCCTGCCGGGCGTCAACATCGGAGACAACGCGGTCATCGGCGCGGGCAGCGTCGTATCGCGAGATATCCCGGAAAACGTACTGGCAGTCGGCGTACCCTGCAAAGTGCTGCGTCCGTTGGGTCAGCACGATAAAGAGTATTACTGGAGAGACCGCAAATTCGACTGGGAAGCCGGATTCTGATACCAAAAAACGACCTGGATCTTGAGATCCGGGCCGTTTTGTTTTACAGGTTTTCCAGTATAGTTGCTCGTTGTTCTTCCGGCAGTGCCAGGATCTGTGCGGCTAATAGAGCTTCGTCATCGAAAAGCAGACTTGGCGCGATATCCAGATGGTGGCAGATGGCGAAGATGGTCTCCAGAGAAGGCACATGCGTGCCGTTTTCTACAGAGGTGATATAAGAAGAATCCTTGCCAAGACTCAGACTCAGCTGCTCGGGTAGATGCCTTTCTCTGTACGCAGAACCTTAAGCCGATGACAGAACGCGTGGATCTGCTCCTGTATCTGTCCCATTTGGCGACCTCCTTCATTTAACTTTCGATCAAGCATCGGTTGATAAATCCCTTTGATTATTGTACAATAAAAATACGAAATTGACAAGAAGAGGGATACAAATGATCCGTACAGTGATCTACGATCTGGATGATACTTTATATGATCTTCATCGCGTGGACCGGATGGCATTCGACGCTATGTGCCGCGCGTGCGATGAGCGCTTCGGCGGCGGGGCGGAACGTTATGCGGAGGCCTTTGCACCGTCCTATCACGCGATCAACGCCTATCTGCCGGAGGATATCAAGGCTTTGATGCCGGAGGGCATCAGCTCTGCGACCTGCCACAGCAGGACGCTGCGCATCGCCCATATGCTGGAACAACTGGGATTGCCGCTGTTTCCGCATGTCATCGAATTGTACGATATCTACTGGAACACGATCCTGGACAACATGAAGCCGGAACCGTATATCGATGAAGTCATGGCGGCTCTCAAGGCGCGGGGCTTGAGGATCGGGATCGGCAGCAACATGACATCCCGTATCCAGTACCGCAAACTGCAGCGGCTGGGATTGGGTCCGTATCTGGACTTTGTTACGGTCAGTGAGGAGACCTTCTTCGATAAGCCGGATCCGCGGTTCTTCGACCGGGTCTTGTTGAAAGCGGGATGCCTGCCGGAAGAATGCCTGTTCATCGGGGATAATTTCGAGTTGGATTATCTTGGAGCGATGAAAGTGGGGATGCAGGCGCTTTGGTACGTGGGCAAAGAAAAGCCCTGGAACCATGTGGATCCACAGGAGCGGGCATCCGCAAGGAAACTGGCGGATCATCGAGAAGTGCTGACATTTCTGGAAGAAAGGAATTTTGGTTCATGAGCATCACAGTCAATCTGTATTATACCGGAACGAATGGAGCAGCGCGCAAATTCGCTGAGGAAATGGAGCAGAGCGGGACAGCGGCGCTGATCCGTGCGGAAAAAGGCAACCTGAAATACCGCTATTTCTTCCCCATGGACGATCCGGAAACGGTCCTCCTGATCGACAGTTGGGCGGACCAGGAAGCGATCGACCTGCATCATGCTTCTCCTATGATGGCTACGCTGGCGGCGCTGCGCGACAAGTATGATCTGCATATGCAGGCGGAACGGTACTCCGAGGAAGAAGAGCCGGAATCCGATGAGCAGTTTTTGAGGAAGTAACATGCGCTCGCGTATGCGGGGCATGAACCATCACCTTCGGCGAGAGCGAAGGCAATACTAATACAGGAGGAACACTATGTATCACGTATGGGAAGATCCTTCAGTGCAGCATAAAAACCGGCTGCCGGCCCGTGGAAGCTTTTACTACTATGAATCTGAAGACAAGGCGCTCGGGTATCAGGAAGAGAGATCTGCGTATTATGAACTGTTGAACGGTGTCTGGGACTTCACGCTGGTGGATACCCCGCTGCGGATCGATCCGGACTACGTCAAGGAAGATTATGTGCTGGACGGTACCTGGACCAAGATCACGGTGCCGGGTTGCTGGCAGATGCAGGGCTTCGGCGGTGTGCCGACCTATTCCGGCGCCCCTTACCTGTTCCCGGTGGAGCCGCCCTTCGTCGCGGAGGATAACGACACCGGTCTGTACCGCCGCACGTTCGTGCTGCCCAAGGCCATGGAAGGCAAGCGCGTCACCATCAGTTTCGAGGGTGTTGGCAGTATGTTCTT
>JAFVHC010000148.1 GCA_017474705.1 Bacillota bacterium | reverse complement strand
CAGGATCCGGATCTGGAAAAGGTCCTGCTTCTGCACAATTATGAGGATATCCTCAATATCCCGCGCCTTCTGAGGATCGACGCTTTTCTGACCTGCCTGAAAGAAGCGGCGGTGGAGGAGATGTCCGTCTGCGGGACCGGCATAGATACACTGAAACTGCGGATCGTGCTGGCAGAGACGCTGCCTCTGTCGTTGGATACCGAATTGCCGTTGGATAAGAAGAGCTCCGATGTGCTGCGCCTCAGGACAGAAGCGTTCAGTCCGGTACTGTTTCTGACGGTTCCGGTCCTGCATCGCCTGTTGTTCCATTATCTGGCGGACCCGGAACAGTACTATTATCTGCCTGAATCGGATTCCATCATCCATAGATCGCTGGCCGATACGCTGGGAACGGTAAAAAAGAGAAAGGCAACAGCTAAAAACTGCCGCATCCCCAAAGAGAGCGATTTCCTCCCGGGGCACGATGCCCAGGAAGGACTGCATACCTTCCGGCCCGAGAAAAAGGAGCCGGTGGTGTATTATGATAAAGATGAATTCCTGTGCTGGCTGGAAACGTCCGGCCCCGAACAGAAGACCTGTTTCCTGCACAGTATTTTACAATTATAGAGTATAGAAAGAGATTTGTATGACGATCGACATGACACGCCCGGCGCCTGAAAAAGAGCCGGAGCGGCAGTATCATTTTATGGATCTGCTCAAGGATGCACTGGAGCAGGAGAGGGCGGAGACCGGCAGGACCCGTACCTACAGCATCACGACCATGGGATGTCAGATGAATGCCCGTGACTCCGAAAAGCTGCGGGGGATCCTGGAGTATATCGGATATCGCGAAGTCGCGCGGGAAAAAGATGCGGACCTGGTCATCTACAACACATGCTGCGTGCGCGAAAACGCGGAACAGAAGGTGTATGGGAAACTCGGTTATCTGAAAGGGTTCAAGAAGCAGAATCCCGATCTGAAGATCTGCCTGTGCGGCTGCATGATGCAGGAAGATGCGGTGCTGGAGAAGATCCAGAAATCCTATCCTCAGGTGGACCTGATCTTCGGTACGCATAATATCTATAAATTCGCCGAACTGCTGGCGACCATGGAGGAAAGCAGCAGCCGCATCATCGATATCTGGCAGGAACACGGAGAGATCGTGGAAGATCTGCCGTCGCTCAGGAAATTTGATTTCAAAGCATCAGTCAATATCATGTTCGGCTGCGACAACTTCTGCACATACTGCATCGTTCCCTATGTGCGCGGACGGGAGCGCAGCCGGAAACCGGAGGAGATCCTCAAGGAGATCCGGGAACTGGCAGCGGACGGTGTCAAGGAGATCCAGCTGCTGGGCCAAAACGTCAATTCCTATGGCCGTGGCCTGGAAGAGCCGGTCACTTTCGCGGAACTGTTGTATCAGATCGCAAAGATCGAAGGGATCCAGCGGATCCGTTTCATGACCTCGCATCCGAAGGACCTGTCCGACGACCTGATCCGGGCCATGCGGGACATCCCGCAGCTGATGCCGCATTTCCATCTGCCATTGCAGTCCGGCAGTTCGGAACTGCTGCATCGCATGAACCGCCACTATGACAAAGCGCGGTATCTGGAACGGGCGGAAGCATTGAAAGCGGCCGTGCCCGGCATATCTCTGACGACCGACATCATCGTCGGCTTCCCCGGTGAGACAGAGGAGGATTTCGAGGAAACGCTGGACGTCGTGCGCAAGGTCGGCTTTGACAGTGCCTTCACATTCATTTATTCGCCCCGCATCGGAACACCGGCCGCCGTCATGGAACAGGTGCCGGAAGAGGTGACCAAGCCGCGGTTCGACCGGCTGCTCCAAGTGCTGGAGGAAGTCATCGAAGAAAACAATCAGAAGCGCCTGCATCAGACCTATCACGTCCTTGCGGAAAGCACCAGTAAGAACGGCATGCTGACCGGGCGCACCGAGACCAACCAGCTGGTGCATTTCGAAGCACCGGCATCCATGATCGGGCAGATCGTACCGGTCACGCTGGACGAATCCAAGATCTATTATTTCATCGGACATTTAGAAAGAACATGCATCATCGCATGATTGCAAAAAGATGATTTATGAGATGCATGAAAAATCGCTTTCAGCGATTTCGAAAGCATTCTGAAAGGGATATACTATGGCGGGTAAACTGACACCCATGATGGACCAGTATCTGGAGGTCAAACAACAAAATCCGGATTGTCTGCTGTTCTTCCGCCTGGGTGATTTTTACGAGATGTTTTTCGAGGATGCAGTCACGACTTCCCGGGAACTGGAACTTACGCTGACGTCCCGCAGCTGCGGCCAGGATGAGAAAGCACCGATGTGCGGAGTGCCGTATCATGCTGCGGAGACCTATATCCAGCGCCTGGTCCAGAAGGGTTACAAGGTCGCGATCTGCGAACAGATGGAGGATCCGCGGCTGGCCAAAGGCCTGGTCAAACGGGAGATCACCCGCATCGTGACGCCTGGCACCACTATGAATCCGGAAAACGCGGATCAGGATCAGAACCATTACATCCTCTCGGTCAATCGCATCGAGGATGAGATCGGCATCGCGGTCTGTGACGTAACGACAGGTGCGTTCATGGTCACGGAATTCAGCGAAGAAGAACGCTTCAAGGATGAGATGGCCAAATTCCGGCCGCAGGAGATCCTGGTCAATGCGGATCTGCTAGGGCTTGCAGGCCTGGATTTTGAGGAAATGAAGCGCTTGTATGATATCTACATCAATGCTTATGAGCCGTACCATTTCCAACTGGAGCGATGCAAAGAGCAGATCCTGACACATTTCAAGGTTTTATCACTGGAGGGCCTTGGCCTTGGCGAAATGCCGCTGGCCGTCACCGCCGCCGGTGCTTTATTGGAGTATCTTCTGGATACACAGAAGCGCGATCTGACGCACATCAGCCGCATCGACATCTATTCCGTCCAGCAGTTCATGATGCTGGACGCGTCCACGAGACGCAATCTGGAACTGACGGAGACCATGCGGGACAAAAGCCGCCGCGGTTCTCTGCTCTGGGTGCTGGATCATACCCATACAGCCATGGGAGGCCGTATGCTCAGACGCTGGCTCGAACAGCCGCTGATCGAAGAAAAGGCAATCCAGGAGCGCTTGGACTGTGTCGAAGCAGTGGCGAACGATCCCATGCTCAGTGAGGAGCTGAAAGAAGCCCTGGACGGTGTCTACGATATGGAGCGGCTGATGGGCCGTGTTTGTTATGGGTCTGCCGGTGCGCGTGATCTTATCGCTTTGAAGAATTCCCTGGGCTGTCTGCCTGTCATCAAAGAGTTGCTGAAAGATCTGCCGGCCAGCCGGTTTGCCGCGTTGGGCCGCGATATGGATACCCTGTCGGATCTGTTCGATCTGCTGGAGGCGTCCATCTATGAGGAACCGCCGATCACCTTGCGGGAAGGACGATTGATCAAGGCAGGGTATAATGAAATGGTGGACACACTGCGCAGTGCGTCTACCGAAGGCAAGACCTGGCTCATGGACCTGGAGCAGAAGGAGAAAGAAGCCACCGGCATCAAGAACCTTCGGGTCGGCTACAACCGTGTGTTCGGATATTACATCGAAGTCAGCAAAGGGAATATGCCTTTGGTGCCGGATCGTTACATCCGCAAGCAGACTTTGGCCAACGGGGAACGATATATCACCGAAGAACTGAAGAAGATCGAGGATACGCTGCTCGGCGCTCAGGATAAGGTCGTGGAACTGGAATACCAGCTGTTCACGGAGATCCGCAGCCGTGTGGCGGCGGAACTGGTTCGGATCCAGAAGACGGCGGATGAAGTGGCCGCTGTGGACGCGCTCCGTTCCCTCGGCGAGACGGCGTTTCGCAACCAGTATACACGGCCGGTCGTTCGTTATTCTATCAAAGAAGGCAAGAATGAAGGTATCCTGCGCATCAAAGAAGGCCGCCATCCGGTGGTGGAGAAGATGCTGGGCGAAGAACCCTTCATCGCGAATGACACCTACCTGGACAATGGGGACGATCGTACTGCGATCATCACTGGTCCGAATATGGCCGGTAAATCCACCTTTATGCGGCAGGTCGCCGTTATCCAGCTGATGGCGCAGATCGGCTCCTTCGTACCGGCGGAGTCCGCGGAGCTTTCGATCGTGGACCGCATCTTCACCCGTGTCGGCGCGAGCGACGATCTGGCCGGAGGCCAAAGCACCTTCATGGTCGAGATGTCCGAGGTCTCCAACATCCTGCGGCATGCCACGTCCCGCAGCTTGCTGATCCTGGACGAGATCGGCCGCGGCACGTCCACCTTCGACGGCCTGTCCATCGCATGGGCGGTGGCGGAATACATCAGTGACCGGAAGATCATCGGGGCGAAAACGCTCTTTGCGACGCACTACCATGAGCTGACCCAGATCGAGGGGCAACTGGACGGTGTCAAGAACTACTGTGTAACCATCAAAGAAAACGGCGACGACGTCATCTTCCTGCGCAAGATCCTGCGGGGCAGCGGCGATCAGAGCTAT
>JAFVHC010000147.1 GCA_017474705.1 Bacillota bacterium | reverse complement strand
CGAGCCTGACGAATGCACCGGCATTGCCTGCGGCGACGCTGGCAGAAGCGAGCTACCATAGCATGTTCAAGAATTGCACGAGCCTGACGAATGCACCGGCACTGCTGCCCGCCTGGATGCGTTCACCGATCGCCTGCGGCGCGATGGCAATGCTGCTCGGCCTGATCATCGTCCCGATCGTCAGCCTGTTCTCCAAATCCCCGGATAAGATGTTCGTAGACGACTGCTTCGCCTGCTACGAAAAACCCACTGTCGTCGAACAAAAGACAGCCCTGGGAAAGTGATAAAAAAGCGTTCTAAAGTCAAATACAGCCGTGGAAGCACATTTATGCGCTGACACGGCTTTATTTGACCTTAAGAACGCAAAAAACACGAGGACGTAGTGCGAAGCATGAGAGTCCGAGTGTTTTCAGGGAGCCGGGAGTGCTGTAAGCACGAAGGCTCCCGTTTTTATCAAAACACTATTCTTGTTCTAAATAAAAGGCCGTGGAAGCACATTTATGCGCTGACACGGCTTTATTTGACCTTAAGAACGCAAAAGACACGAGGACGTAGTGCGAAGCATGAGAGTCCGAGTGTTTTCAGGGAGCCGGGAGTGCTGTAAGCACGAAGGCTCCCGTTTTTATCAGGACACTATCATATTTATGCGTCTTTTCTTTGATTTTGGATCGTCTATTGGATCAAAAATCATTCTTTTGGTTTTTTCTATCCACTTATGATCCGCTCGATATGGACACTAATTTCAAATATGGGCAGTTCTGGTCCACCGTTTGGATCTGATTTCGCTGTTTCTCTTCTTTATATCCAGTAATTTTCACTTTTTTAATGATCGATCTGGATCCATCCAAAAAAAACAGTGGATATAATTCCAAGAATCCTTTAAGACTGATCCAATCCATGGATCAAATACCCCTGATTTGATTCAAAGCATCCATTTTCTGAAGGATCATGGTGGATACAATGATGAAAAACTCTCATATTTGATCCATCACACATGAGCAAACCCGCAGCTTGACCGCTCTCTTCACACGTAATACACCATATTCACTTCATGACAGTCCGGTTCATCCACCACGTCTGTCTCAACAAATCCCACGCTTTCATATACATGCTTTGCATGGTCATTGCCGTAAATGTATGTGGTGGTAAACTCTCTGGCATCATAGTTCTCTTTCATATATGAAATAAACTCAAGTAAAGCTTTCGTCCCTTTATGCTGGTTCTGATGATCCATATCGATAGCGTATTCCCACAGGAAATATTTCTGCTCTTCGAAACGGCGGACCAAAACGAAACCGATCAGTGCATCCCCATCATAAATGTCGAACGCCATGACAGTATCGGGGTTCTCCCTGATGATGGTCTTTATCTTTTCCTTTGTGGAAAGCATCCTGGTCTGATCAGGACGGAGCGAGATCTTCATCTCTTTGGAATCGGAAAAAGTCATGGATTGCTCCTCTGCCCGCATATCCGGTCTGAGATCACTTTTCTCCCGGATTCGCCGAAGTTCATAGGTCCCGGATCGAGGTCATAGATCAAAAGATCTTCTTTCCCTGCTTCAAGTTCTGCCAATACCTTTCCGGAACGATCGAATAGTCCGGTCGGTGCGGTCTGGTAAGGCGCCGCGGTATTGCAGGTAAGGGTATGACACACGTTTTCTACGGCTCTGGTCCGGATATGTCCTTTGATCAGACTGTATCGCTCATGATCTTCATGATCGGACGCATCATAGAACAAAATGATGTTCAGATCCGTCTCCTCTTGATACAATTCCCTGAAATATTCCGGGAAGCGTACTTCGAAACAGATCCTGATACCGATCTTAAGCTCATCAATAGTAAGAACTCCTGTATCATGCCCTTCCGAGAAATTATCTCTGTCCCATCCCCAGAGCGCTCGTTTTCTGTAGACAGCCCGTCCTCCCTCCGGCGAAAAAGCGATCGCTGCATTGAAACAACGGGATCCATCCCCAAGGATCGTACCTACGATAAGGAACATATCATGGGCGACAGCAAGATCACCGATCTTCTCATGGACCCGTTCCACTGCCACTTGATCGATATCCGAAGCAGACTTGATGCAATAGGGCGGATACCCGGTCACCGCACATTCCGGAAAGACCAGGAGCCTGACATCGGCTTTCGCCGCCTTTTCGATACCCTGTTTGATGTGGTCGAAATTGATGTCAGGATCACCAGTTACTCTGAATGGATACGCACCGATCCTCATGATATCACTCTCTTGTCAGTCTCAGGATCATGCTGAGCATACGGCGGCAGCAGGCGTTCAGATCGTCCTTGGAAAGTGTCAGATCATACTTGGCATCCAGTGCATCCAGGATCTCCTGCACGTCAGACTGGTTGCCCGGCATGATCAGATCATTGCCCGCGGAGATGCACTTGGCCGCAGCCGAACCGCCATCGGAATTCGTCGTCAGCCAGTCCGTCATGATGATGCCGTTGAAGCCCCATTCCTTACGTGCAGCGGTGGTGCAAAGGTCGTAACTGTTGGCCGTATGGACACCATTGACCTTGTTATAAGAAGTCATGATAGCCTTTGGGTGTGCTTCTTTCACAGCGATCTCAAAACCCTTCAGGTAGATCTCCCGCAGCGCGCGCTCAGAAACGATACTGGAGACACCGCGCCGATTCTCCTCCTGATTGTTGCAGGCGTAATGCTTGATCGTGACCGCGCAGCCGGGATGCAGTTCGACACCCCGGGTGATCGCTGCCGCCATCATTCCGCTGACAACCGGATCTTCGGAATAGTATTCAAAATTGCGGCCGCAAAGAGGATTTCTGTGGATATTCATGCCCGGTGCCAGCCAGACCTGTACGCCCATCTCTTCCATCTCGGTACCGATCAGATCGCCGATCTCCTGCATGAGTTTGACGTCAAAGGATTGTGCCAGCAATGTGCCGACCGGTATCGCACTGCAGAATTGATAATGATCCTCCGCGTCTTCCTTCAGGAATTCCTTGCCGAAGATACGGTTTTCCAAGGTTTCATACCGGTTCATCTTGTAGATCTCACCGGTCTCGGGGTCGACTTGATAATGCTTCTGCAAGCGGATGCCCGCAGGCCCGTCCGCAAGGATCAAGTGTCCGACCCCCAGGCCTTCCAGGCAGTGGGTCGTCTCACCGGCGGCACCGGGGATGGTCATGGCCGCAGAACCGATGATCTCTCCGCTCATGACGCTTGGCTGGCCGCAGACCAGCCGCGCTTTCTGCTCCCGGCTCATCTGATCCAGGATCTCATCGACTTCAAACGCATACGGCAGCTTTGCAATGTCGTCCTTGATATGCTGCAGCGTGATATTGGCGGCCGCCATGGTCACCGCGGCATCGATATTGATCAATTCACTGAAAGCAGGCCGCTCCGGCATACTGTCAGGACGGATCTCCTTCAGAGCATCCAGCAGCGGGCAGATCGGTGAAAGTGTATCCAGCTTCCGATCTTCCGTCAGCGCCAAGGTGCCGACGGTCTGTTTTTCCATAACGCCGGACGCATCGCAGGAGTCCAGCGTAAGCACGTACCATCCACGCTCCATATAATACGTAGATGTCGCAGTGTGATACGACGCAAGCAGATACAACGGGAAAGAAAGTTCCAGCGTCTCCTCCGCTCCCGGTTCCAGCAGATCGGTCTTTGCGAACGCGACCAGTCGGCGGCGCTCCTTCGGACGTGTTCCCTCTGGCAGATCCGCAAAGAGCATCAGGACCTGTTTTCCTGCGGTTTCACCGGTATTCTGTACATCTGCCGTCACATATACGCGATCCCCATCCACATGGGTCTCGCTGCGCAACAGGCGGAACGTGGTATAAGAAAGACCGTAGCCAAAGGGGAAACGGGGTTCGACAGCGAAAGTATCAAAATATCGATAGCCCACGTAGATGCCTTCGGTGTATTTTTCTTCCACGACATTGCCGTTATTATGACTGAATTTCTCGCTGCTGGGATAATCATAATAATTATACGCCCAGGTATCTGAAAGCCGTCCTGAGGGGGCCACAGCGCCTGTCAGGACGTCCGCCAGGGCATGCCCGCCTTCCATACCGGCCTGCGACATCAATACCACGGCAGCGATCGGAAATTCATCCAGGAAAGACAGATCGATGATACCACCGACGTTCAGGACGATGATCGTCTTCGGATACAGCGCAGTGATCTGGCGCAAAGTTTCTGTTTCATCCTCGGACAGATAGTAGTCTCCGGGAACAGCTCTGCGGTCTGCACCTTCTCCGGAGATTCGGCTGATCACGAAGATGGCTGTGTCCGTCTCCTTTTTCTCGATCGGGTCTCCTTTGGGCATGACCATAGGGTTGGATGCATGAGCGGCATACAATTTGCCGAAATCACCAGGTGCTCCTGCGATATCGTAGATCTTTTGGATCCACGCGTTCCTGGCTTCCTCATATGCCTGATCATAGGACGCGAGCCAGTCCTCATTCAGCAGCTGAACGCCTGCATCACGCAGACCTTCCGTGATACTGACGTTGGTGCGATTGTTGACCATACCTGATCCGGTGCCGCCTTTGACCGTATAACTCGCACCCCCGCCGTACAAGGTCACTGCAGCATTCGACGCAAGGGGCAGGACTCCGTCATTTTTCAAAAGGACCATACCTTCCGCTGCGGCACGTCGGGCAATGGCGCAGTGCCTTTTCTCACGCTCCGTGATCTCTACGGACATCGTTCCGGGATATTCTTTTTCCATGATCAATGACCCTCCTTATTATACTCTGAAATCGCTTTTATGAACCGACCGGTGATCTCCAGCGGCCGGGTGATCGCGCCGCCCACAACGACAGCCCATGCGCCGCTTGCCAGCATCTGCACTGCGTCCTGCGGCGTATGGACGCGCCCCTCTCCGACGACCGGAATGGGCAAATCGGCACTTAAACGCCGGACCAGTTCGTGATCCGGTCCGTCCAATTTCGGTGACTGCGGCGTATATCCGCTCATGGTGGTCCCGACCAGATCCATGCCCAGTTTCCAGGCTCGCATACCTTCCTCGTAGGTGGAGATATCGGCCATCAGCAGCTGCTCCGGATACTTCGCGCGCACAGCCTGCATATATGCCTCGATGGTCGATCCATCTCCGCGTACTTGATCAGTGCAGTCTAAAGCGATGATATCCGCGCCTGATTCCACCAGCTGGTCCACTTCCTGCATCGTCGGTGTGATATACCTGTCAAATCCTTCATACTGTATCTTGATCAGACCTATGACCGGCAGTCCCGTTTCCTGCTTAATCGCGACGACATCGCGTATGCTGCTGGTGCGTATCATCGGACTTCCGCCCTGTTTGGCCGCCTTTGCCATCAACGGCATGACCGTGCCGTTTTCCAGATATAAAGGTTCCCCCGGCACTGCCTGGCAGGATACGATCAACTGATGATGGATCCGTTCCAGGAGCTCGGTCTGTTTCATACTGCGTCACCCCTTCATGTAAACTCTGATCCAAGTATAACACATAACCGCACAAATCCACAATAAAAAACCGCCGCAAGATCTTTCGTCCTGCGGCGGCAGCGCATTGCTTATGCCATATTCTGTTGTTCGACCAGGCGCTCTGCTCCGTAACGCTTGCGCAGCAGCGGCTTTTCGATCTTACCGGTGGCGTTGCGCGGCACATCCGCGAAGATGATCTTGCGCGGACGTTTATAGCGCGGCAGCTGCAGGCAGAAATCGTTCACTTCATCTTCGGTGCAGGTCATGCCCGGCTTGATCTGGATGATGGCGCCGGTGATCTCGCCTAAACGGTGATCCGGCAGTCCGATGACCGCCACATCCTGGATCTTCTCGAAGTTCCGAAGGAAATCCTCGATCTGCACGGGGTAGATATTCTCACCGCCACTGACGATGACGTCTTTCTTACGGTCGACCAGGAAGATGAAGCCGTCTTCATCCTGCATGGCCATGTCTCCGGTATACAGCCAGCCATCTTTGAGGACTTCTGCTGTGGCTTTAGGATCGTTATAGTAGCAGGTCATGACGCCGGGGCCTTTGACACAAAGCTCACCCACGTCGCCCTGTTTGACTTCCTGTCCGTCCTCATCGACGATCTTGGTCTGCCAGCGGTATCCGGGGATGCCGATCGCGCCGACCTTGTTGACGTTGCCCAGGCCCAGATGGACGCAGCCCGGACCGGTGGATTCGGACAGGCCATAGTTGGTATCATAATCATGGTTCGGGAAGTAATCCAGCCAATGACGGATCAGAGACGGCGGGACCGGCTGCGCACCCACATGCATCAGACGCCACTGATCCAGCTGATAATCCTCCAGCTTCAGTTCACCGCTGTCCAGAGCGGTAAGGATATCCTGGACCCATGGCACCAGCAGCCACACCAGCGTACAATGCTCATTGGAGACCGCCTCCAGGATCGTCTTCGGATTCGTCCCCTGCAGCAGGACGGCTTTGCTGCCCGCCCAAAGGCTGCCCATCCAGTGGAACTTGGCACCGGTATGGTACAACGGCGGGATGCAAAGGAAGGTATCGTCACGGTTGGTCTTATGATGGACCATCTCCATCTCCGCGGCCTGCATCAAGCTTTCATGATTGTGCAGGATGGCCTTCGGGAAACCGGTGGTACCGGATGAGAAATAGATGGCAGCATCATCCTGATCGGTGATCTCGATCTTTGGCGGCTGGCTGGAGCAATCAGAAACCAGCTCCATATAGCTTTCGGCAAATGTCGGGCAGCCATCGCCCACATAGATCAGCAGGCGTCCGCGCGCCAGTTTCTCCTCGATGGCCTCGATACGGCCGATGAACTGCGGTCCGAAGAACAGGATGTGCACTTCGGCCAGATCCGCACAATACTGGATCTCATTGGAATCGAAACGGAAGTTGAACGGTACGGCGATGGCACCGGTTTTCAGGATACCGAAATAGATCGGCAGCCACTCCAGGCAGTTGAACATAAGGATGGCGACCCGATCGCCCTTCTTGATGCCGCGGGACAGCAGCATGTTCGCGACGCGGTTGGCCTTTTCGTCGAAAACGCTCCAGGTCAGCTCACGGCGATACGGCTGATTTGACGTAGCCTGGACCAGTTCATATTCTTTCCAGGTGATCTTCCGCGTTTCCTTCTGGGAAGGGTTCAGCTCGACCAGCGCGACTTCGTCGCCGTATAAGGCATGGTTGCGTTCCAACAGATCCATAACAGGCATGAGATATATCCTCTTTTCACTTTTATTGTTTAAAGCTTTATTGCTTTTATTTGTTAAACCGTGTATAATGATACCACAAGCACGATACTTTGTCAATGAAAGAAGTTAAAAAGAACCACCATGATCATCGATTTTCACACGCATACGTTTCCGGACCGCATCGCCGGTCGCGTACTGCGGTCCTTATCCAACGCATCCAGGACCCTGCCGGTCGTCGACGGTACGATCGGTGGACTTACTGCAAACATGAAAGCCGCCGGTGTCGATTTCGCCGTTAATCTGCCGGTCATGACAAGGCCGGACCAGGTCGAATCTCTCAACCACAAAATGATCGAAAACCAAGAGGCGTTGCTCGCCTCCGGTATCATCACCTTCGGGGGTATGCACCCCGACTATCAGGACTATAAACAGGAGCTGCGTCTGCTGCATGATCATGGGATCAAAGGCATCAAGCTGCACCCTGCTTATCAAGGCCGCGATATAGATGATCCAGCATTCCTTCGCATCATCGAAGCGGCATCGGAACTGGGTCTGATCGTACTGACGCACGCGGGCATCGATATCGGCATCTATGACCATAACTACGCTTCCGTACCCCAGATCCTCAATGTACTTCGCCTTGTGGCTCCGGATCGCTTCGTACTGGCCCATATGGGTGGCTGGGGCTCGTGGGATCGGTTCGAGGCGGATCTTGCCGGTGCTCCTCTTTGGATCGACACAGCCTTTTCCATCGGGCCGATCCCGGTCATGACGGATCCGCCGGCTCCTCTTGCTTCCCAGAACCTTCCCATGGAAGATGCAGTCCGCATCATGCGCAAACATGGTACCGACCGTGTGCTGTTCGCTACCGACAGCCCTTGGGCGGATATGGTCGATTACGTACAGATGATCAGAGAAAGTACGCTGTCTGTCGAGGAACAAAAACAAGTCTTAGGGGCCAATGCCGTACAGCTTTTAGGTATATAAGCACCTACGACTGCTCAAAAGAATACAAAAAGGAACCTCTTCGCGAGGTTCCTTCTTTTCGTTTTGTACTTACAGTCGCTTCACAAACACCGGAGCTTCGTTCTTTGCCTTGCATCCAGGCGCAGGCTCATATCCATGCCGCAGATAAAACGTCTCTGCCGTATCCGTGGTCAGGATACTTGTGCAGATGCCCTGCTCTCTGAACCGATCCTCCGTCATCTGCAGCAAAGAAGCTCCATGGCCCTGCCCCCGATATTCTTTGGCGATCCAGAACTCCCGGATGAAGCCACAAGTCTCCTCGAAGAACCAGCTGGTGCATTGGAGGGGTGTAAACATGATGAAGCCTATGACATTGCCATCTTCGGAGGTTCGAAGGATCGCCTTGTTATCACCCTCCTCGTTCATTTCACGGAACAGGCCTGCCCAGTCCTTGACGGAAACACCCAACTCGTCAAAATACTGCTGAAACGCTGTCTGGAACAAAGGCGAAGAGAAATCCGAGATCCACACATCCTTACAAGCCGCAGTATCCCTTTGATAATAACGTGAAAGACGTCCGTCCTCTTCAAACTCTTCCATCAAAAGAAATCCGTTTTTCTCCAACACGCGCCGTGACCCCATGTTGTCGGAAAAAGTGAAAGCGCCGATCGATCTTAGACCATATTTTGCCATGGCTTTCTGTAAAAATACAGCCACGGCCTCCGTTCCGATGCCCTGGTTCCAGCTGGCTTTATCGAAGATGCAGAAACTCAGCATGGCATTCGGCTCCTCATCCGGGTCTATGCCATAGCACCAGATATCACCGATATACCGACCGCCCGCCAGGATCGTAAGTCCAAAGCTGGTGGCATCCGGCTCCAACGTCTTCTCATAATCCGCGAGAGCTTCTTCCACTGTCTGCGCTTTTTGCGGCAGGACAGCCAGGATCGCAGGATCTTTAGCTTTTTCAAAATAGATCCGTACGCTGTCCGCGGTCCTGGTCCGCAAAGAGACTTTTGGTTTCACCGCGGCGGCTTCGCTCCGCATCTTCCGCATCACGTCATAAGGCAGGATCTTCCCATTCGGGGCCTGATGCTCCATGTGCTCGAAAGGCACATAATGCCTTCTTATATAGAAACGGACCGCCGGCAGCGATGATTCGATCTCCACTGTATCGTATGTCTTAAAGATTTCCTGCTCCAGATGCTCCATCATTGCAGACCCGGCACCGGTACCCTGGCGATCCGGCAGCACATAGACCCGCGTGATGGTATTGCCATCGATCGTGCCCGTCCCAACGATCTTTCCATCTTGCAGAACAAACCAGACTCTGCCTTCGGTGACATCTTTTTCGATATGAGGAAGACTGTGCCAGTCGAGGAAAAACTGTACCACTTCTTCAGGATAATACTTTGGATATACTGCCCGGATCGTCTGGTCGACGATCTCTTTTACAATCTCTGCCTGGTCATTATGCGCCAGGCAGATCGCCATCTCTTCTCTCATAGGTTTTTTATACTCTTTTTATCCCAGGACCGTTGCACCCATTTCCATCACATTCAGGTCGGATGCATCGATCTTGTCTTCTGCCGCTTGTTTTGTGCTGTCCGTTGGAAGCTTCCCATCCAGCTGTCTGCGGATGCTCTCCGCCCGCAGTTTACAGAACCGTTTGAGCGCCGCGCTTCCATTTTTGAACTCCTCGAGCGTGAAGAATGCCGTGGGATCCTTTTCTACATAAGGAAGGATCATCTGTATCGTCTCATCATAGGCTCGATCAAAGACTCCGGATTCGAAGTATTCAGTAAGCATCACATCGAATGCATCATGGTAAGCTTTCCGATATGTATCATCTTCAACGATCCATGCCCACATGGGCCGATCCTCCGGCCTGGTATCCACCAAAGGCGTGTCGATCCCTTGATTCACAAAATTCGTGGGATCTTCCAGCACCTCCTGTCCCGAACCCAGGATAAACGTCATATACGCGAGATTATAATCCCAGGGCAGCATCTCCAACCGGCTTTTGTTTTCATACAGAACCACGTTATGCAGCATGATGCCCGTATAACTGTCGAGATTCAATATGAAATTATGCACGGCGAAGAAACGGGCGATCTCTTCGGTATCCAGATACGTATCCAGCTGGGACCGCTCGGACAGATGCTTCAGCGCTTTGATGACCGCAAGCTTGTCCTCCTCTTCCTGTTCCGTCTCTGCATGGTCGAAGATATCCGGGTAGTCCTCCGGGCGGTCGCTGATATAGTCAAGTTTCGCGCCATGGTACTCTCCACCGATGTTCAGTCCGTTTTCTATGATATTCGGTACATCTTCGACGTGGACCGCCACGTCGTCGCTCTCCGGCTTGTAGATCACGCCCTCACCACCGAAGTTACGCTCCAGGAAACTTTCACTCGTATCTTCCACGGCTAGATACAAGCCTCTATCCTCACCGTTGACGCGAAGCCAGACAAAACTGGACAATGGTGCGGGGACCCCCATTTTTCGGAAAAGCTCATAGCTGAGGTGATCCTTCATATTGGTGGCATCACTGAACTGATTCGTCAAGTTAAATTTGTCCAGCCCGTGATATGTCTGTCCCTCCACATATTGGCCGAAAGATACTTTATAACTATACCGATCGCTGTCCGGATCCGCAGCGACGAAGATCAGGCTGGAGTTGCCTTTCGTTGCGAACGAAACGTCTTTCACTTTTTCCCCGTCGATAGTGATATCCACATGATACTTTGTCTTTTCGGTCGGGTTTTCCAGCAGATCCGCCCAGTCCTCTTCCGCAATGTCCACATCCACCTTGTGGACGAAGCTTGTATCGAAGAGCATAGACTCATATTCCACAGGATGTGGCGTTGTCTTCCCTTCTTTTTTCTTATCTTTGCAGCCATGCAGCAGCAAGGTCGGCAATAACAGCAAAGCCAAAATCAAAAAACATCTTTTTTTCATACTGCACTTCTCTTTTGATAAAAGCCATAGTCTTACGGCGCACCGCCGGAAAACTATGGCTTTGATTCGTTTATCCTCGTCCCAACAGAAAGGCTTTCTGGTTGAGTTCGATGAATCGTGCCGGTACACAAGCTTCGATCGCCTTCTGCCAGCGCTCGACCGGGATCTCGAAATAGCGGGACAAACGTCCCATCAGAACGATGTTCACTGCTTTGGAAGAACCTGCCTCTTCTGCCAGCGACAGGCAGTCCATGGCATCCACCTGGAATCCCAACGCTTCCAGTTTTTCAACGAGTTCCTCCGGATACTGCTGGGCACCAGTGATGACAGGCATGGGATCGATCTCATGCGTATTGACGACGATGCGACCACCGGGTCTGAGATACTCTGCGTATCGTGCAGCTTCCAGCTTTTCAAAGGATACGATGACGTCGGCCTCACCCTTGTCGATGATCGGAGAATAGACCTTTTCTCCGAACCGCACGTACGTCACGACGCTGCCGCCGCGCTGGCTCATGCCATGTACCTCGGATACTTTCACGTCATATCCTTCTTCCAGCAGCAGATAGCCCAGGAGTTTACTGGCCAGCAATGATCCCTGGCCGCCGACTCCTACGATCATGATATTATTAGTCATTATCTGTCCCTCCTAACGCTCCGAAACGGCACAGCTGGCTGCAGACGCCGCAGCCGACACACAACGTCGTATCTATGACCGCTTTGCCTTCTTTGATGCTGATGGCGGGACATCCAAGCCGCATACAGGACTTGCAGCCGATGCATTTGTCAGTGTTCACCTTCAGCGGCGGGTTGTGTTTGACATATTTCAGCAATGCGCAAGGTCTGCGGCTGATGATGACGGAAGCTTCCTCAGCTGCCAGTTCTTCCGTGATGGCGGCATCGCACGCTGCCAGATCATAAGGATCGACTACGCGGACCCGGGTAAAGCCCATGGCTTTACAGAGTGCTTCGAGATCGATCTTGCCGGCCGGATCTCCTTTGATATTGTAGCCGGTCGTAGGATTCTGCTGATGGCCTGTCATTCCGGTGATGGAATTGTCCAGGATGATGACGGTGGAATTGCTCTGGTTGTATGCCACATTGGCCAGGCCTGTCATACCGGAATGCATGAAAGTGGAATCACCGATGACGGCGACCGTCTTTCCTTCCGAAGCCTGTCCGAGGGCTTTGTTGAAGCCATGCACGGCGTTGATGGATGCGCCCATGCAGAGCGTCATTTCCATAGCATTCAGAGGCGCGGCCGCACCCAATGTATAGCATCCTATATCTCCCAGCACTGTGACTTTGTGCTTCGCGAGGGTGAAGAACAGACCGCGATGCGGGCATCCGGCGCACATGACCGGCGGACGGATGGGCAGAGCTTCCTCAAGGCCGCTGTAAGATGGTACAGTGCCGCCCAAACGCTCCGCCAGCAGATTCTGGGAATATTCTCCGCAGATCGGCAGGATGTCTTTACCGTGGACCTGAAGGCCCATGGCGCGCACCTGATCCTCGATGATCGGATCCAGTTCTTCCACGACGACCAGCTGCTCGCAGGCTTCCGCCAGCTGCCGGATCTTT
>JAFVHC010000146.1 GCA_017474705.1 Bacillota bacterium | reverse complement strand
TGAAGTTCATGCTGAATGGTGCGCTGACCATCGGTACGATGGACGGTGCCAACATCGAGATCTGTGAATCCGTTGGTGAAGAGAATATGTTCATCTTCGGCCTGCGTAAGGACGAGGTGCTGGAATTGCAGCGCAATGGTTATAATGCCATGAACTACTATCAGCAGAACATGTGGCTGTCCCGCATCCTGAACTCCATTCAGAACGGGATCGGACGTGAAGGCGGTCAGTATATCTCCTATCAGGATATCGTGCATTCCCTGATCATCGGCAATGGATTCGGCACCGCCGATCCGTACCTGGTCCTGGCGGATTTCGAGGATTACTGCCGTGTACAGCGTATCGCCGGTGAGCAGTTCAAAGATACCCAGACCTGGAACAAGAAGGCCATCATCAATGTGGCCGGTGCGCATGTATTCGCTGCGGATCGTTCCATCCAGGATTACAACGATCGGATCTGGCATCTGACGACACTGTGGAAAGACAAAAAATGATCTTATTAGAACAAATCCAAAAAGACCTGATCGATGCGGTCGACACCCATGCGGTGATCGATCGCATCGCTTCTGATTTTTACGAGCGCATCGAGGAACTGCGGCCCACGGATGCGGTCTTTTATCAGATGCTTTGGGAATATGAGACTTTCCGGGAATACTTTGCCGCGGCGAATGAAACATTGCTTTCTCACCAGGAGATCCTGCTCAAGATATGAGCATGAACCTGGAGGACGAGATCGATGATTCCTTCGATCTGGTGGAAGACCGGAAAATGGAAGAACTCCTGCTGCCCGTGCATCGGGATGAGATCCTGAAGGATCTGAAGGAACAGGGCATTGCCCTGGCGCCAAAGACAAAGCTGTCTTCCGACATCATCGAAGAACTGTATGAGGATGCATACCGCGCTTTCGATGCTTATAAGGAGCGCTTATACCAGCGCGTGCTGGACCTGTCGCCCATGAAAGCCTATGAACGCGGACGTGCTTTGAAAGAACAGTACCGCAAAGACAAGGGCATCCGGTTCGATGAGGAGGATTTTCTGGACCTGTTCGATGAACGTCTGAACGATGCACATCTGCTTGAGGTCCTCGAGGACAAGGTGCGTGACGTTCTGAAGTACAACCGTCATTACGTTCTGGCAGATGTGGATCCAGAAGAGGCTGTTGAGGATACTTTGGATCCGGAGAACGATCGTCTGGACGGAGTACTGCTGCCGGACGGAGATCTGCGGGACCAGACCTATACCTTCGTGTCCGAATTGATGGGCGAGTATACCGGCCGCAGGATCCTGGCCGCGGAGAACGAGCTTTCCGATGAATCCTACTGGACGACCTACGCGGATGATTTCCAGGATCTGATCCTGGACTATGTGGAAGCCCGTCTGGAGGAGGAACTGCGGTTCCTGCAGTCAGAGCGTGCTGAGGATTGGACGGCTTTCCGTACATTGTGCCGCATCAGCGACGAAGAAGCAAAGGACACGGAGCGGTTCCTGCTCAAATGCGATAAGGTCAACTATGGCCTGGCGCAGCGGGTCGATGAGCTGTGGCAGCGCCTGTGTCAGATCCCGATAAAGGAGATCTGAACGCTTATCCCTGATTTTACCTTATTATCCCTGAGCCCTTGTGATCAAGGGCTCTTTTACTATATATTAGGAGCATAACATGGGAGGAGGGGGACGTTATGGATCAGCTTCCACGACCCAGTGAAGATCAGATCAAACTGCAGCAACTTAGGGCTGAAGCAGGCCTTAAGGCACGATATACCGCACCGGAGGAAGATCCTAAGAAAACAGAACGCGAACGCAAGCGCTTCGAGAAAGAGCATCCGGAATTGTTCGATGATGAGGAAGAATCTGTTGGCAGCGTCATCTCCATCAATGGCGAGACGATAGAAAGTGGATCCAAGCGAAAGAAAAAGCAGATCGCGCGGTGGTATAGCTTTCTGCATTGGCTCAGGTCCTGGAAATGGGCGATCTTTGGCATCGTGTTGTTATGTGTTTTATTCGTGCCGGTCCCGATCCGGATCGATCAGGCGCTTCCATACTTTGAGTCCCATCATGGTGAAGTTCAGACGGGCACCATCCATATCCGCGGTACGTTATATCATTATTTCGTGAAGCGGGATCATTTCAAAGGGAGGATCTATAAAGAAGACGCTGATATCACAGTCAGGGGACAGAGTGATGAATCCGGTGTTTCCCGTTGGTACAGCATGATGATCGATGCATGTGAAGGAGAAGGATCCAGGGATTTTCTTGCTTTCTTCGATGATCAGAGATGGGACCAGATCTATTTCGATCGGCTTTATTCTAAACTTTATCTATATGGTGGATTCAGCGATTTTCTTGCGGCGCCGGCTTCGAATATAGAAGAAGCAGAACGCCTGAAAAAATCCGCTAACCCATATTGGGAATAAAAAAAGGGAGCCAACGTTATAGTTTGGCTCCATGAAGGTGATACGCCTTATAGCGTCACACCATCTTTCCATATCGCGATCTCGCGATATCCGTTCTTTTCGTTGCAAGTGATGCGGCCGGATGCGACTTCCAGGATATACCGGAAGAAGTCGTTTCCGGCTTTTTCCATGTCCGGATCTTCCAATAATGTTCCCGCGTTATAATCGATCCAGCCGGATTTTCGCCTGGCCAGGCTGGAATTCGTAGCGACCTTGATGGTCGGGACCGGTCCGCCCAACGGCATACCTCGTCCGGTGGAGAAGAGGATCAGATGACAGCCGGCGGAGGCCAGAGCAGTGCAGGCGACGATATCGTTGCCCGGTCCCTGCAGCAGGTTCAGTCCGGTGCTGTGGATGCGCTCGCCATAGCGCAACACGTCCTGTACGGTGCCGCGGCCGCCTTTCTGCGTGCATCCGAGGGACTTTTCTTCCAGCGTAGTGATGCCGCCGGCTTTATTGCCCGGGGAAGGATTCTCATAGACCACCTGCCCGTGACTGGTGAAGTAATCTTTGAAATCATTGATCAGGGAAACGGTCTTATCGAATACAGCCTCGTCCCTGCAGTGGCTCATGAGGATGGTTTCAGCCCCGAACATTTCCGGGACTTCTGTGAGCACGGTGGTGCCGCCCTGCGCGGCCAGAAGGTCCGAGACCTGGCCGATCAAAGGATTGGCCGTGATGCCGGAGAAACCATCGGAACCGCCGCATTTCAAGCCGATGACAAGGCGAGAAGCGGGGAAAGGCTGGCGCTGATCCCTTGCGGCGGCAGCGGTAAGTTCGTCCAGGATCTTCAGGCCTTCGGCGATCTCATCATCCACTTCCTGGGTCGTGAGGAAGCGGACACGCTCCGGGTCGACCGGACCGACAAGTTCGCGGAAGGAAGCCGGGGTGTTGTTCTCACAGCCCAGGGAAAGGACCAATACCCCTGCAGCATTCGGATGGTGGACCAGATCAGCCAGGATCTTGCGGGTGTTGTCGTGATCTTCACCCAATTGGGAACAGCCGTAAGGATGGCGGAACGTGAAGATACCGTCTACGCGGTCCCCATACAATGCAGAAGCTTCCCTAGCCAGACGGGCAGCGGTCTCATTCACGCAGCCGACGGTGTTGATGATCCAGATCTCGTTGCGGATACCGACCTGGCCGTCATGCCGGGGGTAACCCATGAATGTTGCGGCTGACTGTGGAGCGATCTCTGTCAGATGTGGTCCATAGGTGTAGGACAGTGTATCCGACAGGTTGGTCGCCATGTTATGGCTGTGGACCCAGGTGCCTTGCGGGATATCTTCCGTCGCATGCCCGATGGGGAATCCATATTTGATGATGTTTTCGCCCTTGTGGATATCGCATAGGGCCATCTTGTGGCCCGCCGGGATCTCAGGCGTCCCGTTCAGTTCCACGCAGACGTTATCGTTGGGATGGATGGTCAATGTCATGGCTTTATTTCGGCAGTGCGGCACGGATCCCGCTCCGCATGATGATGGAAAGGTAGCGCGATACGATCATATACAGTTTGGGGATCTGTGTAAGGTCTTCGCCCCAGAAGTCAGCGCGGGAGAGGATGCGGCGGGTGAACTGCAGGATGTCGGTCTGATCGGTGCTGCGAAACACTTCCAGAACTTCTTCACTGTCCTGCCCCAGTCCCTTTGCGTAGTAGGCGAGGAGCGCGGCCAGGGAGAAGCAGATGCAAGGGGCATTTTCCGGTGTGCGGTCCTTCAGCGTTGGCAGCAGGCGGGACTTCCATTTGGAGACGGAATTGAGGGCGATGCTTTTCAGTTGATGGTTCAGATAGGGGTTCAGGAAACGCTCCAGCACCGCGTCGGTATAGGAAGCCAGTTCCTCGGCCGGCAGGTCGATGGTCGGCAGGATCTCCTCGCGCAGTTCCTTTGCGAGGAACGCGGAGAAGTCCGGATCCTTCATGAAATCTTCCACCGTGGTCAGGCCGGCCTGCAATGCAGCCAAAGATGTAGACGTGTGTGCACCGTTCAGGATGCGGACCTTGCGGGTGCGGTAGGGAGTCAGGTCCTCGGTCCAGACCACGTTGAGACCGGCATCCGTAAAGGGCAGTTCTTTCTTGAGGTATTCAATGGCTGCAGCTTTGTCCTCCGCGACAGGCTCCAGGACCAGAAGGTGATAGGGCTCGATGATATCCATCAAAGGATCATCGCCGCCGATCATCTTGCTCAACTTGGCGCGCAGCTCCGGATCCCGGGGGAAACCGGTGACGATGCGGTCCACCAAAGTGGAAACGAAAGAGCAGGATCCGAGCAGCCAGGTGCGGAAGCCGGGCTCATACCCCCAGTCCTCTGCGATCTTAAGCAGGATCTGCCGCAAGGTACCAGCGTTGTTTTCGATCAGCTCGCAGGGCATGATGATCAGGCCGGGCAGACCGGCTGCGAAGCGTTTATGCAGGAAAAGCGCCAGTTTGGCAGGGTAAGAAGATGGAGGACACATGTCCGGACGATCAGAAGGCACATAGGCGATGCCGGCTTCGGTGGTGTTGGAGACGATCAGCTTAAGATCGGGCAACAATGCCAGATCCATGAAAGCATCAAAGTCCTCATAGGCACCAAGCACTCGATCGATGCTGGTGATGGTGGTGTGTTCGTCGATGACGTTTCCATCGGTCACACCGCGCTTGATCAAAGTATAGGCGCAGTTCCGACTGTTCCAGGGCTCATCTTTCTTGCCGGGCAGCGGTACGATGACGGCCGCTTTACCATTGAACAGCCCCTGGTCGTTCATTACCTGGAGCATCCAGTCGATGACTCCACGCAGAAAATTACCTTCTCCGAATTGCAGTACACGAATGGGAAGGGACATGATATAGACCTCCTTGTCATTGTTTCCATACGAAAAGGGAGACCACGTACATGCGTGATCTCCCTCAATATAACAGAATTACAACGAAGTTTCAACCTTACAAACCTGGATCTTATCCTGATCCAAAATGATCTGGACGTTATCGCCAGGCTTGATATCGCGTGTGAGGAACGCTTCTGCGATGGTATCTTCCACTTCGCGCTGGATCAGACGGCGCAGCGGACGGGCACCGAATTTCTCGTCATAGCCATGCTGGACCAGATATTCCTTGACCTCGTCGGTGACAGAGATCTTGATATCCTGCCGTGCACCGGCCTCATATACGTCCTTCAGCATCAGATCCACGATCTGCCGCAGTTCATCCTGCGTCAATGCATGGAAAGTGATGATCTCGTCGATACGATTGATGAATTCCGGCCGGAAGATCTCGCTGAGAGCGCCTTGGATCTGCTCGTTCAACGTGACGGAACGGTCCTGCCCGAAGCCGAGACCATTGCCGCCGCGCATGGAGGCACCGGCGTTGGTGGTCATGACGATGATGGTGTTCTCGAAATTGACGACACGCCCCTGGGAATCGGTCAAACGGCCATCATCCAGGATCTGCAGCAGCATGTTGAATACGTCGGCATGCGCGTTTTCGATCTCATCCAGCAGGATGACGGAGTAAGGACGGCGGCGGACCTTTTCGGTCAGCTGACCGCCCTGGTCGTAACCGACATATCCCGGAGGCGCTCCGATGAGTTTGGAGACCGTATGGCGCTCCATATATTCGGACATATCGATGCGGATCAATGCATCTTCGCTGCCGAACAGTTCCACAGCCAGGGTCTTGACCAGTTCAGTTTTTCCTACACCCGTAGGACCGGCAAAAATGAAGGAAGCGGGCTTCTTCACTTTGCGGAAGCCGGAACGGGTACGGCGGATGGCCCGGGAGAGAGCGGAGACCGCATCTTCCTGACCGATGACGCGTGTATGCAGACGATCTTCCAGGTGCATCAGCGTGTCGGATTCTTCCTCGGTCAGACGGTGGACAGGGATCTTGGTCCACATTTCCACGACCTGTGCAACGTCATCATAGGTGATGGGCACGCAGGTGGAGGAGCGGGACAGCTCATCCATCTCCTTCGTGAGCTTCAGCTCTTCCTGGCGGATGCGCGCGGCCTTTTCATAATCATCATGCGCAACGGCATCTTCTTTCTGATCACCCAGAACGTCCAAACGATGCTGCAGGACCTTCAGCTGCACGAGCCCTTCATTGCGCAGATTGACGCGGGCTGCGGCCTCGTCGATGATATCGATGGCCTTGTCGGACAGGAAACGCTGATGGATGTAGCGCGTAGAAAGCGCTACGGCATCTTCGATGACTTCGTCGGAGATCGACACGTTATGATACGCTTCGTACTGCGGACGGATGCCTTTGATGATCTCTAATGTATCTTCAGGGGTAGGTTCATCTACGATGATCGGCTGGAACCGACGCTCCAGTGCGGAATCCTTTTCAATGTAACGGCGATACTCGTCCAGAGTCGTGGTGCCGATGATCTGCAGCTTGCCTTTGGCCAGTGCCGGCTTGAGGATATTGGCGGCATTCATGGAATTCTGCGCGTCACCCGCACCGACCAGGTTATGTACCTCGTCGATGACCAGGATGATGTTGCCATCGGCCTGCACTTCGTTGATGATGGCTTTCATGCGGGCTTCGAACTGGCCGCGGAACTGTGTGCCGGCGACCAGAGCGGTCATGTCCAGCCAGAAGACTTCTTTGGTCATGAGCTTGACCGGGACCTGGCCGTTGGCGATGCGCTGCGCCAGACCTTCTGCGATGGCGGTCTTGCCGACGCCGGGCTCACCGATGAGCACCGGATTGTTCTTGGTACGGCGGTTCAGGATCTGCATGAGACGGTCGATCTCGGCATCCCGTCCTACGATCGTATCCATTTCGCCGCGGCGCGCCTGATCGGTCATGTTGCTGCCGAATTTCAGCAGGGTACGCAGCTTGGGGTTCTTTTTACGGGCATTTTTATCTCCCGTCTGGCTGGAAGGCCCTTCCGGATCACTGCCGGGCACAGAGTCTGCGGACATGTCGAGGATCTCATCAGGCTCATCAGAGGAATCCCCATCCGGCGTGGCGCCGGTGAGCATTTCCATCATTTCCGGAGGCATCATGTCCTGCATGGCCTGAGGATCGAAATTCTCCATCATGTCGTTCATGCGGTCGGCGATCTCCTGCAGCTGCTCCTCATCCAGATTCTGGTTGCCCAGAAGGTTTTTCAAGGAAAAGCCCTGCTTCTGTGCGCATTTGAGGCATAGTGCCTGGCGGGTGGGCCTGCCGTTTTCCAGCTTATTGACAAAAACAACAGCTATATTTTTTTTGCAGATATCACAAACCATATATCCACATCCTTTCATCCAATAACGAAAAATCAAAGCACTTGCGCTTTTGCTTATATAATAGCACGTACATATTATACACCGGATCGATGAAAATTGCAAGAGGCGCAGATGTGAATTTTCTATAAACAGGGTATACGAAAATCAAAAGTATGGTATAATAGATACGTTAGTATAAAATAGCACTAATATGGGCTGCAGTCTGTCAGGAGGAAAACTACATGGCTATGACTGAATATTTGGAAGCTTTGAAGCTTGGCCGCAAAGAATACCAGAACTGTGTCGCCAGGGGTGAGAGCCCTTATCTGAGCGTCCTGGAAGAGATCACTTCGCACGAGATCATCGATTCCGGCATACCGCTGGGTACCGTACAGATCCCGTTGAGCAAGATCATCGGGACCAATGCCCGTTCCCGCAGTACGGCTTTTGCGCGCAACTTCATGCCGCTTCTGGAGAGCAATACCGAATTTGCGCAGAAATGGGCATCATTGAGCACCAGCCATATCGAAGAGGGCATTCGTGACTCTATCAAATGCTATGAATATCTGAATCGGTATTATGTCATCGAAGGAAATAAGCGCGTCAGCGTTTTGAAATATTTCGGTGCGGTCACCATCAATGCGGAAGTCATACGCATCATACCACGCTATCGTGAGGATGATGAAAACATCCGCATGCATTATAAATATCTGGATTTCTACAAGGTCTGCCAGGTCAATTACCTTTGGTTCAGCAAAGAAGTCATCTGCCACTTGCGGT
>JAFVHC010000145.1 GCA_017474705.1 Bacillota bacterium | reverse complement strand
GGCTACTTACACCAATGAATATAGTTTCCAGACAGCAGTCAATCAGTTCGGTCTTTCGACCGGCATCCGTCTGGATATCAAGAAATATGTAAACGGCAGAGGCGTTTCTTTCGAGGGTGACGGCGAAACGTCACCATGGCAGCCGATCCTCGATGCCGGCAGCGTCGTCCAGGCAGAGATCGACCGGGAAAACCAGCCCGAAGAGCCGGAACCGGAGCCGGAGATCGTCTATGAGCCCAACGTCCTCGACATCGATTTCGCTGAGAAGGCTGCTGAGACGACCGGAACGGTATCCGAACTGTTCGACTACGTCTCCGGCCTCACGCCGTCCATGCAGAACAAGTATACCGGACTGTTCAAGGGCAAGAATCTGATCTTCATCTCCGCTGAGGCTTTCAGCGCCGAGGTCATCGATGAGAAACTGACGCCCACTTTGTACCGCATGGCCACCAAGGGCATCCAGTTCACGGATTACTATCAGCCTGCATCCGCCGGCACTACAGGCGGTGAATACCAGAATGTCTTCGGACTCCTGCCTACCGACAGTGGTGAATCCTTCAAGGACGTCGTCGATCACAACAACCATCAGATCATCAGCTGGATGCTGAACGATCTTGGATACACCGGCTGGGCGTTCCATAATAATGACTACACCTTCTACTCCCGCGATGAGACCCACAATGTCCTGGGATTCTCCAACGGATTCATGGGCTATGGCAACGGCATGGAGGAATACGTTACCAACCAGTGGCCGCAGAGCGATCTTGAAATGATGCAGGGCACGCTGCCTCTGTACATCGA
Source organism: Bacillota bacterium (assembly GCA_017474705.1). Classification (GTDB taxonomy): domain Bacteria; phylum Bacillota; class Clostridia; order Lachnospirales; family Bianqueaceae; genus RUG159. The sequence continues at coordinate 8,489 of JAFVHC010000145.1, read as the reverse complement.
CAAGCAGCCCTTCGACATCTATTACATGTCCGTCAGCGGCCATTCCGGATACTCCACCAGTGAAAACTCCATGGCCGACAAGAACTGGGATGCTGTGGCGGATCTGCCGTATTCAGCGCAGGTGCGTGGATATCTGGCCGCGAATCTGGAGTTGGAATATGCTCTGGAATATACGATCGACGCGCTGGAAAAGGCGGGCATCGCCGATGATACGGTCATCGTCATCGGTGCGGATCACTTCCCTTATGGTCTGGATGATGCGGCCGTAGGCGGTTCCACTCCGTATCTGGATGAATTGTATGGCTACACCGTGACCAACTTCGTTGACCGCGACCACAACCGTCTGATCATGTGGAGCGGCTGTCTGGAGAAGATGAATCCGATCGTAGTCGATCAGCCCTCCTCCAGTCTGGATATCCTGCCAACACTGCTCAATCTTTTCGGTCTGCCCTTCGATTCGCGCCTGTATCCGGGCCGCGACGTGCTTTCCGATGCCGAACCCCTGTACTTCGACATGAACTATGATTGGAAGACCGAACTGGGCACATACATCGCCGAGGATGATTCCTTCACACCGGTCTCAGACGACGTGGAGCTCCCGGAGAATTATGTAGAAAAGATCAAGCGGCGGGTCCGCAACAAGATCAATTTCTGCTACGGTGTCCTGGATACCGACTTCTACTCCTACATCTACGATTGACCTGAACAAATAAAAAGGCCGGCAGATGCGCCATAAACGCTTCTGCCGGTTTTTTTGTTATTGGAACTTACGGAGCCGTCGGAAAACGGATCTCATCCTCAGATGTTTCCCACGTCCGCTGCATATCAGCCCAGGCTTCATCATCGATCTCTTCTTTGCCGATCAATGTCCTGCGGTCCGCCTCTGTGATGGTCCGGATCACCCGGGCAGGATTACCGACCGCGATGGACCATTCCGGGATATCCTTCGTCACGACCGCACCAGCTCCGATGATCGAATTGCTGCCGATCCGGACCCCGGGATTGATGATACATCCACCGCCCAGCCAGACGTTATCACCGATGATGACGTCTTTTCCATATTCATAGGCCGTATTGCGCGATGCCGGATGGATCGGATGCCCTGCCGTATAGATCTGCACGTTCGGCGCCATCTGACAGTTGTCTCCAATGACCACGCGGCCCACGTCCAGGATCGTACAATTATAATTCGCAAAGAAATTCTTTCCGACTTCGATATGATTACCATAATCGCAGTGGAATGGCGGGCATATGAATGCACCGTCTGATCTTCCCAGCAGTTCTTTGGCCGCCTCTGCGATCGTCGCAAAGTCATAACTGTCCGCCTTGTTCAATCGATCCAGGATCTTTCGGCAGGCGATCTGCTGCTCCATGGCGGATGCGTCTGCGATATAGGCCAGACCTCTGTCTCTACGTTCGATGTGATCCAAAATGTTTCAGCTCCTTTTTTTCTTACTGCTTCTTTTTGCCTTTCATGATCAGTTTCACGATCACTACGATCAATGCGATGCCTGCTGCCAGCGCCACCGGCCATACCCACTGCGGGACTCCGGCTTTCTGTGTATCAGCCCCGTTTTGCTCTTCCGAGCTGTTTTCCTCCTCGGAACTTTCTTCTTTGGAGCTTTCTTCCGGTTCGGAGGCTTCTTCAGAGGATCCTTCCGGATCTTCCGCCGGATCACGATATCCGAAGGCCACGTCCGTGGCCGGCTTTGTGGTATCGTTCTTATCGTAGATCGTCTCTACGTGGATGTAATATCGTTCTTCACCTTCGTCCTGCGGCACATTGCCCAGATTGATGGTGTTGTCCTTCGGACTGATGCAGGCCGTCGAAGGATCTCTGAAGAAGAAGTTCTGCGCCTCATATCCTTCTTCATAGACGACCTCATCATCGTTGATATCGTTCAGATTGCAGCCGATCGCTATGCCGTTCTCCGCATGGCTGGTGACGGTATGCGCCGGGTCGGTCAGCAGGAACGCGGCATTCTGACACATGATGCCGTAACAGCCGATATCACCATAGTCCGTGTATGCGCTGACATCTACGTTGACGGTGGATTTCTCGGCGCCAAAGTCCCCTTCCGGCGCGATGCCATAGGCTCCTCCGTTGGTGTGTACGTCCACGTCCATATCGCAGTTGACCAAAGTGAAGTACTCATCCGTGTAGACGCCGAAGGCATTGAAGATGAGCGGGGTATCGATCTTGATGGAGATCGAAGAATCATCCAGCGAACCATTGGCCGCGCATATACCCATGACGTTACTGACATACAGTTCTTCTCCTTCCTTGACGTCGATGTCGAAGGAAAGCTGACTGTTGTCGGAAACCATAAAGTCCCCAAAGGAGAAGAATCCGGAAAGGGTCCCGACATGAGGGCTGACTTCCGGATCTGTCGCCGCATGGATATCGATCGTGGCATGTTCCAGATTCATGCTGTTGTCGCCCTGGACGATGTTCTTGGCCGCCATGCCCATGCTGATATGCGGGGCATGTGCTTTGATCTGGACTTCTGAATCTTTTACGTACAGATTGCCCGAGGCACGAATCGCGGTCCCGAACACTTCCAGATCCAGCTTATGGCCAGGAGCGATCATCATGTTTTCCGCAACGAGACCGTCGGCATACAGTTCCCGCGTCTGCTGGACCGTGATGTCGATATCGATCATCAGATCCCCGATGATGCGCAGCGCGTTGGCACCGTTGATGATCGTCAAAGTGCCATCGCCGATCAGGTTGACCAGCGGTTTTTCATTATCCCCGACGATATAAAAATCAAAAGGAATGCCGCCAAGATTATAATCGAAATCATAATACGTGTTCATGATCCGGTTCTCGCCGACAAAGGTCACGTTATACTCCGGTTCCGGTGCATCGTATACAAGACCGAGACCAACGTTCGGAGCCGTGATCAGTCCTGCCATGACGCGGGAATTATCAAAGTCCAGATCCGCGATCTCAAGATCGGTCGCGTTTTCGGCAAACGAGACGGTACCACTGCCCAAGGGCGTGCCGTCGGGCAGCTCTACCTTGGCCAGATCGATCGAATCACCCGGTTCCAGCGCATACTCGCCGACATAGAAGACTGGCTTGCTGTCCTCTGTATTATCCATATCCAGATGACCGTGTTCGGACTCGATCTCATTGCCATTTTTGTCCGTGATCACACAGTAGAATTCCAATGTGCCGTTATCCCGCTGTGTCGATGGAATGATCAAAGTATCGGTCGCTGCGGACTGTCCTTCCAGATCGAACACCTGGCCTTCTTTATCCATCATATACCAGTGATAAGAGTCGACCGCATCAGGATCCGATACTTCTACAGAAAATGATGCACCGTCCGGATAGGATACGACGACGTCCTCCGGCTGCTTTGTAATGACAAGTGCCTCATCTGCCTTTACACGGTATTTAGGCAGGCATGCCACCGCCAGAAGAAAAGCCAGAAGGAACATTATAAAGATTCTTTGTTTCATGGTTCTCCTCCTTTGTTACGGTAGTTTTAGGCAAGTATACACCCTGTTTTCTGATAATGCAATGATGACCAGATACATGCTCCTATCTTTATTGACATAAGACGCCAAAATGTGCTAAAATCATTCTGTATTTTTATGTGTATCAGGAGGGCTTATGCTGACGGTCTCGAACGTTTCTTTTGCCTATCGGCGGCGGAACATCATCCAGGATGTTTCTTTCACGCTGAATCCCGGCGAAGCTCTGGTCATTGCCGGTCCGAACGGCTGTGGAAAATCCACGCTGCTGTCCGTCCTTTCCGGAGCGCTGCCAGGCTATTCCGGCACGATCCGGCTCGATGGGGAGCGTTTGGGTATGGTGCCGCAGGGCAATGCCGTTTTCGACGATCTGACCGTTCTGGAGAACCTGCAGTTTTTCAGCCGGTTGGCCCATAAGCCGCTGATCCGCCCCCTTCCTATGGGGTTGGAGCATTTCGCCGACCGTAAAGCCGGGCAGCTGTCCGGCGGCTATCAGAAACGGCTGGCCATCGCCTGTACACAGGTCTCCGATCCGGACATCTGGCTCTTCGATGAGCCCTGCGCCAGTCTGGACATCGTCTGGCGCGACGAGATGGTCGGTACGATCCTGGCGCTGAAGAACGCCGGACACGGTATCGTTTATGTCGGTCATGACCCTGCGGAATTCGTATCCTTCTATGATGCGATCCTGTTCCTGCAGAATGGACACGGCCGCTTAATACACAGAAGCGAGATCCCGCAGGGCACGGAATACGCGTTGTTCCATCAGCTGATCCGTGAGTCTGCACGATAGATCCGCGAAAAAAAGGGAGGAATCATAACATGTCTGATCAGTACAATCAGCCTGGCAATCCGGCTCCGTACGGGTACAACCCGCAGACCGGACAGCCGAATCCGGCACCGCAGATGCAGCAGCCCCAGATCACCGGCTATGATCCGCAGACAGGCCAGCCCATCTACGCTCAGCCGCAGATGCAGCAGCCCCAGATCACCGGTTACGATCCGCAGACAGGTCAACCCATCTACGCTCAGCAGCCGCAAATGCAGCAGCCCCAGATCACCGGCTATGACCCGCAGACGGGTCAGCCCATCTACGCTCAGCAGCCGCAGATGCAGCAGCCCCAGATCACCGGTTACGATCCGCAGACGGGTCAGCCCATCTATGGACAGCCGGGCCAGCAGCCACCGGTCTACACACCGGGCTATACGCCGACGGATTCCGGCAAGCCGCCAAGAGGAAAGAAAGGCCTGATCGCGGGCCTGAGCGTTGCAGCAGTCGCCGCTATCGCTTGCTTCATCATTTTCGTATGGCCGAAGCCGTTTGGCAGCAAGGGCGGCCAGGGCTCTTCCAAAGCAGGTCCTGTTGAAACTGCGATCGAGAATACCGGAAAAGGTCTCCTTGGCAGCAGCGACCTTGGTGATTTCTTTGTCGACCGTACCGAAGAAAAATCCAAGAATACCGGTTTCGGACTTCGTGTCACCGACATCGGCGGTCTGATCTCCTCGTTCTCCGGTGATACCACCTATTCCATGATCTCCGGCAGCGGCGGCGTGGATTTCGTCGTCAGCCCCGATGGTAAAAAGATCTCCTGCACCATGGATATCGACGTCATGGGCATGGCATACAGCGCACAGCTGTACTGCGATGAGGATGGTCTTCTTCTGGCTCTGCCGGGTCTGCTTTCCAACACCTACTCCGTGCCTTTCAAGAACGCGGAACAGGAACTGTCCACTTCCATCTTCGCACCTGGCAGTGGCAGTCAGTATGCCATGGACCAGAACAGCTATGATCAGCTGATCCAGGCCATCCAGATGATGGATAAGCTCCGTGAGAATCTGCCTGGCAACGATATCGCCGGCGACATCAAGGAGAAGCTGGAACAGCAGGGTCTGAAGCTTGAATTCCAGACGGAAAAGGGTTCTTTCACCGTCGATGGTGAAACTCTGAACGGCACGATCGCTACCCTGGACCTCGATACCGAAAAGATGGTCCAGTACATCAACTTCTTCAAATCCTACATCACCGATTATGTCGGCAAGCTGCAACAGTCCATTCCTGAACTGAGCGGCGAGATCGATCTTGATGATTTTGATGATGCCATCAACCAGCTGCGCAACGACAACGTCTGCGCACACGTCGAACTGGATATCTACAACAACTATGTAGTTGCCATGGATATCGAGATCTACGACAGCGCCAACCGCTCTGAGAACAGTGCCCATATCAAGGGTGAGTTCGGCAAAGATCCGAGCAAATCCGATCATGCGGTCCTGTACCTGATCCGCGGTGCCAGTGAGGAATATGCCCGTGTCGATTACAATATCACCGAGAATTCCTCCAGCCGTTATGCCTGCACCATCGTTGTGACTGTACAGGGTACCCCTGGTTTCACAGCCTCCTTCGATTGGGACAAAGCCAGCGGCAATTTCGATCTCAATGCCATGGGCATGTTTACCATGAGCGGCAATGCCAAGATCGAAGGCAAGAAGCTGACCATGTCTCTGGGTGAGATCTCCATCCCCATGGCAGGCAAGAGCTTCGACCTGTCCGCGATCCAGATGACCATCGACGGCGATGCTTCTCTTTCCAAGCCCTCCGGCTCCCCGAAAGACGTCTTCAAGCTGACCGATGCCGACATCGAAGCGATCATGAATGAACTGCAGAGCAACCTTGGTGCTCTTGCAAACTTCATGTATTGATCCGCAGCGGGTATTGAATCCCCAAACAAAAAACGGTATAATAAAGGTACTGCAGATCCTGCAGTACCTTTATTTTTTTGAAAGGAGGTGTGGTCTATGTTTCGCCGCGACCTGCGTTTGTTCCTGCACAGCCTGCGTACCTTGATCCTTTTGATCGCGCTTTTTGCCTGCGGCTGCATCGGCATGCTTTTCGCAGTATCCGGGGCAGACAACCCGACCACGGTCCGCCTTTCTCTTGTACTTTGCAATCTGGACACGAACAGCCAGTATGGCTCGCTCCTGCTTACCCTGGCATCCAACCATGATATCGTGCAGTCGGTCATCGATCTGGAGATCTGCGACTCGGAGCCGGAAGCAGAACAGCGGGTTCGTGATGGTGCTGTTGCCGCTGTCGTGATCCCTGAAGGGTTCTTCGGGCAGATCTCACACGGTGAAGGCGTTCCCTGCCGTATGATCCTGAACAGCGCTGGTGAAGGCGCACGCGCCGTGATCCAAAGCTATGCCTCCATCGGCTCGGACGTGCTAACATCCGGTCAGCTGATCGTTTTTACGGGCGATTATTTCGCTGAAGAGGCAGGTGTCTCTTCAGAAGAGGCGCGCTCCTTCAACACTTATATGAACCTTTACGCTTTCCACGAGTTCGAAAGCGCCAGCGATCAGTATTTCGTGGTACAGCAGGTGCCTTATACCAACGGCGGTCTGTCTCAGTCCGGACACTATCTGATCATTTATTCGGTCTTCTTCCTGAGTCTTCTGATCCTGGGCTACTACCATCTGTATCAATCGGATCTGGAGCGTGGGCGTTTGCTGATGCTTCGCTCATCCGGTCTGTCCGACCGCGCTTTCCTGCGTTGGAAATGGTCGCTGTCCTTCCTTTTTTCCTGTCTGTTCCTGCTCGCCTTCATTCTGGTCGTACCTCGGTTCAAACCTTTGGTCCTGACACCGGCTACGATCCTCTATGCGCTGTACGGTCTGCTGTTTACCGCTATCTTCGGCTCTTTCCTGTCGATCGGCCTTGGCCGAGTTTCCGGTGCCGTACTCTTCACCATCCATATCGTTGGGCTGTTTTTCTGCGGCGGCATCATTCCTTATTCCCGACTGTCGCCTTTTGTATTGACGATCGGTGATCTGACACCCTTAGGCGCAGTATATCACGCAACAGCCCCATTGGCCGGTGAACGACTCACTGTCTGGCCATTCGTCCTCAGCCTGGTATATCTGCCGATCGCCTTGTATCTGTGCATACGCAGGCTGAACAGCATCCGAACCGGAAAGGGGAGCCTATGAAGACTTTCACCCTTTTTCTCAAACACACACTGCACATGCCGCTGACCTGGCTGCTGCTGATCGTCCTGACCGTGCTCTCCGCCATCAGTTTTGGTTATTCCAACGTACACCATAATCTGCCCTGTGCTGTTTTTGCCGAGGATGACAGTATCACTTCACGGCACATCCTGGAAGGGATGCAGACCGATGAATACCTGATCACGGCAAGCCGCGAGGAATTCATGAATACGATCCGCCGTGGTAAAGCCGATTGTGGTATCATCCTCAAAGCCGGTCTGGACGAACGAATGAAAGAGATGGACCTGACATCCTGCGCGGAGATGTGGGTATCGCCCCGCACCTCGTTGGAGCGCATGTATTCTCTGCTCGTCTCCAGCCGTATCTATAACGAATTCGCCCCATACCTTACGATCCGCGCTTTCCAGGATTACGGTTATACGATCTCACTTACCTCGGTCAAAGACTATTTCATCAAGATCCGCGATGAGATCACACCTTTGACATTCACCATGACCGATATCGAAGGTGCACCCGTTTCAGAAGCGCCAGGTGTCGATCTGCCTCTGAGCGTGATCGCTATCGCTTCCTGGATCGCCTTTGGTTTTTACTCCGTCGGCATCCTGCGCCGCCGGACCCGCAGAACGGCTCTTCGTTTTACGCACCGCCAGCGCCTGCAGAACGTTCAGATCCCGCAAATGCTCAGCGCCGGCCTGTGCCTGTGCCTGAGCGTTCTGCTCGGTATCCTGCTCGGTCGTTTCCTGCTTCCTTTCGCTGCAGGACGGATCCTGCTGAAAGCAGTGCTCTATTTTATGATCCTCACGATCCTGTTCCTGCTGCTTATGGAGACCTCCCTTTCGGATCATGTACTGATCTGTATCATTGCACTGGATGCATCCCTCAGCCTGGTCCTGTGCCCGCTTTTCTGGGACATCGCAGCCTACGCCCCCTGGCTCGGCTATGTCCGACTCATCAGCATACCGTATTGGATATTCCTACTATAAGCCCGTGCCATGCGG
>JAFVHC010000144.1 GCA_017474705.1 Bacillota bacterium | reverse complement strand
TTCTTCCTGGTCGTGCGTGACATAGATGAAGGTGATGCCCAGCTGATCATGCATGTTTTTCAGCTCGATCTGCATTTCCTTGCGCATCTTCAGGTCCAAAGCGCCGAGGGGCTCATCCAGAAGGAGGATCTCCGGCTCGTTGACCAGTGCGCGGGCGATGGCGACGCGCTGCTGCTGTCCGCCGGACAGTGTGGAGACAGAACGCTTCTCAAAACCTTCCAGATCCACCAGTTCCAGCACCTTCTTGACCTTTTTCTTGATCTCTTCCTTAGGCATCTTCTTCTGCTTCAGGCCGAAAGAAATGTTATCGAAGATGTTCATGTGAGGGAACAGGGCATAGCGCTGGAAGACCGTGTTGATCGGGCGCTGGTTCGGCGGCAGCTTGGAGATATCCTTACCATTGAGCAGGATGACACCTTCCGTAGGCATGTCAAAACCGGCGATCATGCGCAGGGTCGTGGTCTTGCCGCAGCCGGACGGGCCGAGGAACGTCACGAATTCTCCGCGTTTGACTTCCAGATTGAAATCCGACAGTGCTGCAAAGCCATCAAAAATCCTGGAAATGTGCTTCAGTTCGATAATGTTGTCGTGTACAGTTTCCATTGCGTGTATGTCTCCTCATTAAAATGTAGGCGGTGTGCTGACCCATAAAAAACGGGCCGGACGGTTGCCCGGATTCTCGATCCGGTGCGTCTTGTCAGCTTCATAATAGAAGCTTTCGCCGGCTTTGACCTCGAAACGCATGTCATCGCGATAGAGATAGATGCGGCCGGTCAGGACGTAGCCGAATTCTTCGCCGTTATGCGGTTCATCCGGGGGCAGAGAACTATGGGGCTTCATGTTGACCAGGACCGGTTCCATTTGATTGCTCTGGGCCGAAGGCACGAGCCAGCGGGTCACGTTGCCCGCATCATCGACCTTCTCGAAGGAATCTTTCTCAGCGAAAACGATCGGTTCCTGACCGCTGCCGCGGAAGAAATCCTCCGGAGTCGTGCCCAGACATTCGATCAGATCGAACAGGGTGACTACGGAAGGGGAGACCTGACCGCGTTCCAGCTGAGAGATGAAACCCTTGGTCAGCTCGGCGCGATCCGCCAGTTCCTGCTGCGTCAGCCCGTTCTGCTTTCGGAGATCGCGGATCTTCCGGCCGATATCCGAAGTGATATGTTCAGCATCCATATGTCGTTCTTCCTTGCTTTTGTGTGTTTAATTCTAAACTCAAAATCAATTTTTGCTAAACTTACACAGCAGTTACAGTTATACTATTTATAGGCATAAAAGTCAATAGAAAACATGGCAAAATATCCCTGAATTTTGAAAATCATCCCACGACGTTGAAGCGACGATAATGCTGTGTTATAATCGGCTATATTGAAAATCCAAAGGATCGAAGGGAGTGTATCCTTACCATGCTTTCTATTGAACATCTGACTAAAACTTTCGGAGAGATCAAAGCTGTGGATGATCTGAGCCTGCACATCGCGCCAGGTGAGATCTACGGTTTCATCGGTCATAACGGCGCCGGAAAAACGACGACCCTGCGGTCGGTCGTAGGCATCCAGGACTTTGACGCGGGTGAGATCCGTATTGGCGGCATCTCTGTCAAGGAGGATCCGCTGGCCTGCAAGCGTATGCTGGCCTATATTCCGGATAATCCGGACCTGTACGATTATATGACAGGCATAAAATATCTGAATTTCGTCGCGGATATCTTCGGAGTTTCGAAGGAAGATCGGGAAGCACGCATCAGGGAATATGCGGGACGTTTTGAACTGACGGACAGTCTGGCACAACCGATCGCGGCGTATTCTCATGGCATGAAACAGAAGCTGGCCATCATCAGTGCCTGGCTGCACGAGCCTAAACTGATCGTCATGGACGAGCCGTTCGTCGGTCTGGATCCGAAAGCTTCTCATCTGGTGCGTGAAATGATGCGTGAAGTCTGTAATGCGGGCGGTGCCATCTTCTTCTCGACGCACGTACTGGAAGTCGCCGAAAAACTGTGTGACAAAGTCGCCATCATCAAACAAGGACGTTTGATCCGCTCCGGCACCATGGAAGAAGTCAAGGGCGATGATTCTCTGGAAGAGGTGTTCCTGGAACTGGAGGCGGAATGATGCTTAAGGTCCTTTTAAAGAAACAGATGCAGGAGGTCTTTCGCTCCTATTACTATAACGCGAAGACGAACACGGCTCGTTCCAAGGCCGGAACGATCGGCTTTATGCTGTTCTTCATCCTGCTGCTGGCAGGTGTCATAGGCGGCACCTTCTTCATGCTGGCAGGAGAAGTCTGCGGTCCCCTGGTGGATGCCGGTGTAGGCTGGCTGTTCTTCACCCTGATGGGGATGATGGCTATTTTCCTGGGTACTTTCGGCGGTGCGTTCAGCACGTTCAACAGCCTGTACCTGGCTAAAGATAACGATCAGCTGCTGGCTATGCCGATCCCGGTGTCCGTGATCCTGGCCTCCCGCATCCTGAACGTACTGCTGCTCGGTATGATGTATACGGCTGCTGTCTATATCCCATCGCTGCTGGTATACTGGATCAAGACGAGAGCCGGAGCAGGTGTAATCATCAGCGGTCTCATCATGTTCCTATTGATCTCACTGATCGTACTGGTACTGTCCTGCCTGTTGGGCTGGGTCGTGGCCAAGATCAGTCTGAAACTGAAAAACAAAGGCCTGGCAACGGCGGTGATCTCACTGGCGGGCCTCGGTCTCTATTATTTCCTGTATTTCAAAGCACAGATGCTGCTGCAGAAACTGGTAACCAATGCCACTGTGTTCGCTGGTAAGATCGAGGGTGCGGCCAAGGGCCTGTACTACTTCGGACATGCGGCGGAAGGTGATTGGCTGTCGCTGCTGATCGTCGCTGCCGTGGTCGCCGTTCTGCTGATCCTGACATGGATGCTGTTGAAACGAACCTTCATTGGTATCTCCACCGCGACGGGTGCTACCGCGACGAAAAAATACAAGGAAAAACCTTTGAAGGTGAAGAGCCAGTCCCGGGCTTTGGTGGGGCGGGAGATCAACCGCTTCATGGGCAGTCCCATCTATCTGCTGAACTGCGGACTGGGTATCCTGCTGCTGCCGGTGATCGGCATACTGATGCTGATCAAAGGCAAGGAAGTTCTGGGTGCGCTGGCATCCATGATGGGCGGAGGTGCTCCGATGGTCCTGCTCCTGTGCGGGCTGGCCCTTGTGGTCGGTATGGACATGATCACAGCGCCGTCAGTTTCATTAGAGGGTAAGACCTTGTGGCTGATCCGTTCTCTGCCGGTACGCAGCTGGGACGTTCTGAAGTCCAAACTGTCGATGGCGTTGCTGATGAATGGTATCCCCATGCTGTTCGCTTGCGTACTGTGCGCGGTCGTGCTGCAGGCAAGTCTGGCGGCACGTATCCTGTTCGTCGTGCTTGGTATGGTGCTTACGATCTTCTTCGCGCTTTGGGGCTTGTTCATCGGCCTCAAAAAGGCGAATTTCAACTGGACGAACGAGACTGCACCGATCAAGCAAAGCGCCGCCGCGTTCTTTGGCATGTTCGGTTCCTGGATCTATGGGATCGCGATCGGTGGCCTGTATTTCTGGAAGGGACGGACGTTTGCGATCGAACTCTATCTGGGACTGGTGCTGGCCGTGACTGCTGTGCTGAGCCTGATCCTGTTCTTGTGGATCCGGTACAAAGGCCCGAAAGTGTTCGAAAAACTGTGATATACTTGACAGGATCCGTCCTCTCAGGTACAATACAAATATCTTAACGGAAAGAAAAAGGTGGCAGGATGCGCAATAGATGACATTTGATTTAAGTGGAAGAATGTACAGCTTTTCTTCGTGCGCTTAAATCAGGTCATCTTGAGTATCTGCGATCCTTTCCGGATCCCTATGCTTTTTTGATGAGCCTGTTTTGCGTGCGCGCGAAACAGGCTTTTGTGATATACAGGGGACCAAGCGGACGTGATAGAAAGCTGGCTTTCTATCACAGACATTTGGGACCCGCCAAAACACGAGGACGAAGCCTCGAAGAGGCGAGAGTCCGAGTGTTTTTAGCGCGGCGAAGCAGCGCTGTATATCACAAGGTATACGGAAGACCAAGCGGACGTGATAGAAAGCCAGCTTTCTATCACGGACATTTGGGACCCGCCAAAACACGAGGACGAAGCCTCGAAGAGGCGAGAGTCCGAGTGTTTTTAGCGCGGCGAAGCAGCGCTGTATATCACAAGGTATACGGAAGACCAAGCGGAC
>JAFVHC010000016.1 GCA_017474705.1 Bacillota bacterium | reverse complement strand
TTCTTCACCCAGTTCCCGGACCATGGCTTCGCCCAGCATCAAAGCGGTTCCGCTTGGCGCGTCCAACTTGCGCCTGTGATGGCGTTCTTCGATCTCTATGTCGAAGCCGGCATCGGACAGGATGCGGCAGGCTTTGCGGGCCAGCACTGTCAAAAGGTTGATTCCCAGGGACATGTTGGCGGAGAAGAACACAGGGATCTTAGTGGAAGCCTCTGCGACTTTGGCTTTTTGCGCATCCGACAGACCTGTCGTGCAAAGCACCAGCGGTTTTCCGAACGCAACGCAGGCATCGAGCAGATCATCCACAGCGGCGGCTGTGGAGAAATCGATCACCACATCGAACGGAACCGTGCATCCCTCAAAATTCGTATATACGGGAAAACCCGGATCAGAGGCGGGCTGACGCACGTCGAATCCACAGGCAGCGGTGATATCCTCAGCAGCTGCCGCAAGACGGGATACGACTTGGCCCATGTGTCCGGAACAACCATGTATCGCAATTGAAATCATAATACAGACCTCCTGTTTCGTATGGCAGTATACTATCATGCGAAAGCGGGATCTGTCAATCATAAGTACCGAAGGAGGACAATACCATGAGAAAACTGAAGACCGTGATCCTGGCGGCCGGCATGGGAACGCGTATGAAGTCGGATCAGCCTAAGTGCCTGCATGAGATCCTGGGACATCCCATGCTGTACTATGTCATCCAGGCAGCACGGGAATGCGGATCGGATGAGATCTGCGTCGTGATCGGTCATAAGGGCGACCTTGTTCGCCAGGCATTTGCGGATCAGGACGATATCACATTTGTCCGTCAGGCCGAGCAGAAGGGTACCGGCCACGCGGTCATGATGGCTTTGGATTTCATCGGTGAGGAGGATTGCGACGTCATGATCCTCTTTGGAGATACGCCGCTGGTACGTGGTTCTGTCCTGCAGGAGATGCGCTTGGCGCACGCTAAGCAGCACAATGCGGTGACGGTCCTCTCTGCTTTCCTCGATGATCCTGCGGGCTACGGCCGTATCCTGCGCGACGATCAGAATCGTTTTCAGGGCAGCGTAGAGCACAAGGATGCCAGTCCCGATGAGTTGAAGATCCATGAGGTCAACTCCGGCATCTACTGCTTCAGCAGCGAGGCGCTGCGGTATGCGCTTGGCAGGATCGACAATAACAACCGTCAGGGCGAGTATTATCTGCCGGACACCATCCGCGTACTGCTGGATAAAGGCAGCAAGGCGGAAGCCTTGATGACACGCAGTAAGTCGATCGTCAAGGGCGTCAACAATCGACAACAGCTGCTGGAATCCCAGATGATCCTGAGACAGAGGATCAACAGCGCGCACATGGAAGAAGGCGTCTCCATCATGGATGATTACAGCATCCTGATCGCACCGGAGGCGGTCATCGGCCGGGATACCCGCATCATGCCGGGCACGGTCATCGAAGGCCATACGGTCATCGGCAGCCAGTGCATCATCGGACCGAATGCCCATCTGATCGACGCCACACTGGGCGACCGTGTACAGATCGCTTCATCTACCGTGCGGAACGCTTCCGTAGAGGATGATACATTCGTCCCGCCATATCAACTGATCCAGTAAGGACCAGACCATCTATAAGAAAGAAACATTGGAGAATATCTATGTATATCATTGCCGGACTCGGCAACCCGGGCACAAAGTATAAAGGTACGCGGCATAACGTGGGTTTTGAGACCATCAAAGCCCTGAGCAAGCAGTATCTGCCCGGCCATGCAAGAAAAAAGTTTGAAGCCCGTATCCTGAACGGACGGATCGCGGGGGAAGAAGTACTGCTGATGCGGCCGCAGACGTTCATGAACAATAGTGGGATCGCGGTGCGGCAGGCGGCGGATTTTTATAAAGTCCCGGCTGACCACATCCTGATCATCTATGATGATATCGCTTTGCCTTTGGGCCATCTGAGGCTGCGCAAAAGCGGTTCCGCCGGAGGGCATAATGGGGTCAAAAGCATCATCGCCCATCTTGGCACTCAGGAGTTCCCCAGGATCCGCATCGGCGTCGGCGCTGCCAAAGGGTCCGATCTGATCGACTACGTATTGGGGGATTTTTCCAAGGCCGATAAAGCGGTGATCCAGGAAGCCATACAAAGGGCAGCGGAAGCAGCCGTATGCATGCTGACAGACGGCATGGACACGGCCATGAATCGCTTCAACGGCCCTGCCGATAAAGGAAACTGATCCATGAAAGGAATCTACGAACCGATCCACAGTCTTTCTTCCTACAAGACCCTGCGGGCACGGATCGCACGTAAGGAGGCGGTGCTGGTCTCCGGTATCGGGGACAGTGTACAGAACCACTTGAGCGCCGCTTTAACAGAGGAACGCAAGGGGATCACGGTCATCCTGACACCTAATGATGTAAAAGCGCAGGCGGTCTATGAAGACATGCGCTTTTATTTTCCGGGTGAGACCTTTTATTTTCCCGCGAAGGATCCCTTGTTTTACAGTGCCGATACCCATGGGTCCATGATCGAAGAAAGCCGCATCAAAGTCCTGCAAGCGCTCCTTGAGTACAAGGTGCGCGTTCTTGTGATGTCTGTGGAAGCACTGTATGATCGTATGATCCCGATCGAGACCTGGAAACAATATATCCTGCACCGCCGTCTGGGCCGAAAGCTGGATCCGGAAAAGGCAACAGAGCAGCTGGTCCGCATGGGCTATGAGCGGTTGTCACAGGTCGAGCATGCCGGTCAGTTCGCGATCCGCGGCGGCATCATCGACATCTTCCCGTTGACGGATGATACGGCGCTGCGCATCGAGCTGTGGGACGATGAGATCGATTCCATCCGTGTGCTCGATGTGGAGACGCAGCGTTCCCTGCACCGGTTGGAGGACTTTACGGTCTATCCCGCGGCGGAGATCCTGTTGACGCCGGAGATCGAAAAAGCAGGGTTGGAGAAGATCCGGAACGAGGCCAAAAGTGCTTCCGCGAAGCTGCGCAAAGAAGGTCTGGAGGAAGAGGCAGACCGTGTCCTGGAGATCCATATGCAGTATGCGGAACGACTGGAAAACGGGCGGTACCGTGGCATGGAGTCCTATATCCCCCTGTTTTACGGGGATGAAGCCGCCTGCATCCTGGATTATCTGCCGGATGATACGCTTCTGGTCCTGGAAGAGCCGGGCCGCATCCGAGAGAAGACTCGTGTCCTGGAAGAAGAACTGAACAACAGTGTCCGCGGACGTATGGAGAAGGGGTATCTTCTGCCAGCGCAGATGGACATGTTCCCCCATTTTGCCGAGGTCGAAGCGCGGATGGCACCCTTCGGACGCGTCAGCCTGTGCAGCCTGCTGGCCAGCAACCAAGCGGCATTCCCGGTGAAAGAGATCCTTACGATCACATCGCGGTCGGTCAACCTTGTTGCCAGCAATGAGCGTATGCTTCTGGATGAACTCAGAACATATAATCATCTCGGCTATCGTACGTTGCTCCTGGCAGAAAGCGGGACCCGCGCTAAGCGTTTGCTGTCCCGTCTCATCGAAGAGGATATCGCGGCTTACGAATACAAAGATACAGAAGACGGCCCTGCCGTGGGCAGCATCGGTGTCGCTAAAGGCGGCCTGACGCAGGGATTCGTATATACGGAGATCGGGTTTGCGGTCATCGCGCAGAAAGAACTGGCCCGCGGTCGTGAACGCAGCAAAAAGCGCCGTAAACGGTTCAAAGGCGGTCAGCAGATCAAGAGTTTCGGCGAACTGACTGTCGGCGATTATGTGGTCCATGAAAACCACGGCGTTGGTATTTACCACGGCATCGTACAGATGGATACCGACACCAGCAAGCGGGATTATTTCAAGATCGTCTATAAGGATGGCGGCGTTTTGTACGTGCCTACGACTTCGCTGGATATGCTGCAGCGCTACGCGGGCGGTGAGGACGCGAAGCCAAAACTCAATAAACTGGGCGGCAATGAATGGAGCCGGACCAAACGAAAGGTCAAGGAAGGTGTCGCCAAACTGGCCGAGGATCTGGTCAAACTGTATGCGGAACGTGAAGAGAAAAAGGGCTTCATCTACTCTCCGGACACGGTCTGGCAGCAGGAATTCGAGGAAATGTTCCCCTTCGAGGAAACAGCGGACCAGCTGAGCGCGATCGAAGATATCAAACATGATATGGAAGCCGGCCGCATCATGGACCGTCTGATCTGCGGTGATGTAGGCTTCGG
>JAFVHC010000002.1 GCA_017474705.1 Bacillota bacterium | reverse complement strand
TTCCTGGACGCCGGAATAAAAGGCATACATATCCTCCCACTCGCTGCCTTTGCTGCGGTAGGAAAGGTATACGATCGATGGGCGGGACCTGTCCTCCATCGGTTGACGGCTCTTTTTCTTGGCCGCGCCGGAACGCTCTGTCAGCATATCGCCATAGCCCAGTTCGATGATCTGATCGGTCAGACGGTCACGAAGCGTCTGGCTCAGGCCCGGTTTATGATTCAGCAGCAGAGAGATCGTCGCGGGCGACACACCCAACAGCTGCGCCAGGTCTTTTGATTTCATAAGAAGATCCTCTATTCTGTTATAAATTTACGAAAGATTTATAAACAGTATAGAGGATTCTTTTTGAAATTGCAAGTGATCGGAACAATTATTCTACGGTCACACTTTTGGCC
Organism: Bacillota bacterium; assembly: GCA_017474705.1. Taxonomy (GTDB): domain Bacteria; phylum Bacillota; class Clostridia; order Lachnospirales; family Bianqueaceae; genus RUG159. The sequence goes on along the minus strand of JAFVHC010000002.1, from coordinate 5,574 downwards.
AGATTACGCGGTTTATCGACGTCCAGGCCGCGCGCCACGCTGATGTAATATCCGATCAGCTGCAACGGGACGACGGCCAGCGATGTTGTAAAGTGCTCATCGGTCCGCGGCACATAGACCGCAAAGTCGACCGTATCTTCGATCTCATAATGGCCATTGGTGGTGAGGCCCGCCAGATAGGCACCGCGCGCTTTGCATTCCACCATATTGGACAAGGTCTTCTCATGCAGGCCGCTCTGGGTCAGTGTGCCGATGACCAGCGTACCGTTCTCCACCAGGCTGATGGTCCCGTGCTTCAATTCACCCGCAGCATATGCTTCGCTGTGGATATAGCTGATCTCCTTGCACTTCAGGCTGCCTTCCATGGCGATCGCGTAATCGATCCCGCGGCCGATGAAGAAGATATCGTGCGCTGCCGCGAATTTGGAGGCGAACCACTGCAGCCGTTCTTTATCTTCCAGGATACGTCGGATCTTGTCCGGCAGTGTTTCGAGTTCGTCGATATATGCCTTATATGCCGTCTCGTCTATTTCTCCGCGCATTTTGGCGAACTGGATGGACAGCAGATATCCGGCGATCAGCTGCGCGCTGTAGGCTTTGGTCGTCGCGACCGCGATCTCAGGGCCGGCCAGTGTATAGAACACCGCGTCTGCTTCCCTGGCGATGGAGCTGCCCACGGTATTGACGATGGCCAGCGTCTTGACGCCGCGTTCCTTGGCCTCTCGAAGCGCTGCAAGGCTGTCGGCTGTTTCTCCGGACTGACTGATGATGATGACCAAGCCGTTCTTGCTCAGCCGTATCGGCCGATAACGGAATTCCGACGCCAGTTCCACGCGAACGGGCAGGCCGGTCATGTCCTCCATCACATACTGGATGGCCATGCCCACATGATACGCAGAGCCGCAAGCCACGATATAGACCTGATCGGTGCTGCGGATCAGCTCCTCGCTGATCTCCGGTACCAACTGGATCGTACCATCATGCACGACGGAATGCAGGGTATCCGCGACCGCGCGCGGCTGCTCGTGGATCTCCTTCATCATGAAATGTTGGAATCCGCCCTTTTCCGCGGCTTCCGCATCCCAGCTTATGGTCGTCTTTTCCTTTTCGATCTGATCGCCGTCCAGATTGAAGAATCTGGCGCCGTTCTGGTCGATGCACGCCATCTCCAGGTTCCCGATGTAATACACTTCTCGTGTATAGGAAAGGATGGCCGGCACGTCGGAGGCGATATAGGATGCATCCGCTCCAACGCCGATGATCATCGGGCTGTCTTTGCGAGCGGCCCAGATCTCGCCTGGATAGTCTTTGAACAGCACTGCCAGCGCATAGGACCCGCGTACGCGCACCATGGTTTTGGCCAGCGCGTCGATCGGACCCATCTGATACTTCTTATAATAATAGTCGATCAGCTTGACGACGACTTCCGTATCGGTCTGGGTATGGAAAGCATATCCATTGCGGATCAGCTTTTCCTTCAGTTCCTGATAATTTTCGATGATCCCATTATGGACCGCGACGACGTTGCCATCATCGCTGGCATGGGGATGTGAATTCAGTTCCGACGGTTCTCCATGTGTTGCCCAGCGCGTATGGCCGATACCGGTCGTACCATGCATGCTCTGCCCGTTGTCCGTCTTCTGCCGCAGGACCTCGATCCTGCCCTTGGCTTTGACGATACGGACCGGCGCACTGCCGTCGCGCACCGCCAGCCCCGCAGAATCATAGCCGCGGTATTCCAGTTTTGCTAAACCTTCCAGCAGGATCGGCGCTGCCTTCTCCTGCCCGACATATCCTACGATTCCACACATAAGTCTACGATCTCCTCCATGGATTTGACGATCTTGCCGGCCGGGATCACGCCGCGCACCGCTGTCAGCGGATAGACACGTGTGCCGCAGCCGATCACTGTCCCCGGGTTCAATACACTGCCGCAGCCGATATCCGCATGGTCGCCGAGCAGCGCTCCGATCTTGCGCATACCGGTCTCATAGCCCACATCTCCATCATGGATGGTGATATTGCCGCCGCCGGATTTCAGGTTGGAACAGATGGACCCGGCACCCATATGGGCGTAATTGCCCAGGATCGAGTCTCCTACATAATTATAATGCGGTACTTGTACATGATCCATCAGGATACAGTTTTTCAGTTCTGATGAATTGCCCAGGACGCAGCCCGCGCCGACCAGCACCTTCCCTCGCAGATAGGCACCTGGCCGGATCTCCGTACCCGGTCCGATGATGGCCGGCGGCTCGATCGTGGCCGTTCGCGCGATCTTCACGTCGGCACCGACCCACACGTCCGGCTCGATCTCGGTATATCCATCCAGCCCTTTCTCGATCAAGGCACGGATGATCGTACCGATGCGCGGCAGGACCTCCCAGGGATAGACCGCTTCCGCAAAAAACGGGGCGATCTGTGCCGGGATCTCAGGATACAGAGCACCGATCGTGATATCATGCATGGATATAGCCTCCCTCTTCGATCACCTTGGCCAGGCGGTCGATGTACATGTCGCATAGTTCATACGACTCACATTCCATCATGATGCGAATGACCGGTTCCGTGCCGCTCTGCCGCAGCAGTGCACGTCCGTGTCCCGTGATCTCTTCGTTGATGAGGCGGTATTCTTCCTTGACTTTCTTATCCGCCAGGACGGCGGCCTTATTCGTCACGCGGACGCTCTTCGTTTTTTGCGGATAGAGGTATACGTCCTTCGCCAGATGCTCCAGCGAAGCCTTCTCCGCGCACATCTCTTCCGTCAGCATGATGGCTGTCAGAAGCGCGTCACCGGTGGTGGCGTATTTCTTCAGTATGATATGACCGGACTGCTCTCCGCCCAGGCCATAGCCGCCGCGCTGCATTTCTTCATACACGAAGCGGTCACCCACATCGGTCTGACGCGTCTTGATCCCGATCTTTTTCAGCGAATCAGTCAGACCCGAGTTGGACATGATCGTAACAACGATCACGTTCTTATTGAGCATGCCGCGCTCTTTCAGGCGCTTGCCCAGGATATACATGATCTTGTCTCCATCCACCACTGCCCCATGTTCATCCACGGCGATGCAGCGATCCGCGTCTCCGTCAAAAGCAAAGCCCACGTCCAGATGCTTTTCCCGCACCAGGTCACATAGCGCTTCGATATGAGTGGAACCGCAGTTTCTGTTGATATTCGTTCCGTTCGGCGTGTTGCCGATGACGTAGGTCTGTGCACCCAGCGCGTCGAAGACAGCCTTGGCGATGGACCAGGAGGCACCATTCGCGCAGTCCAGTCCGACCTTCAAATTTTTATAAGAGTAGGCAGCCAATGAGATCAGATAGCCGATATAGCGATTACGGCCGGACGCATAGTCCGTGATGGAGCCGATCGCCTCGCCGTCTGCCAGAGGCAGATCCGCCATATCGATGCCCAGCGCCTTAAGATCCCCATCCAGGTACGCCTCGATCAAAGACGTGGTCGAATCCTCCAGTTTTTCTCCGAACCGGTTGATGACCTTGATCCCATTATCGGTAAAGGGGTTGTGCGAGGCAGTGATCATGATACCGCAATCGAACTCATCCTGCCGTGTCACATAGGAGACGCTGGGCGTCGTGGTGACGTGCAGCATGTAGGCATCTGCACCGGAGGCGGTCAGGCCTGCAACGATGGCATATTCCAGCATATAAGAAGAACGGCGGGTATCTTTGCCGACGACGACACGCGGACGATATCCGGAACGGGTACATCCACTCAATGGTGATGCATAATACCAACCCAGGAATCTACCTACTTTATATGCCTGATCTGAAGTCAGTGTCACGCCGGCCTCACCGCGGAATCCATCCGTACCGAAGTATTTCCGATGGATCACTTCCGGTTCCTCCTGTCCGTCCGTCTCTCCCAGGATGCGGATCTCATCCCGCATCAGGCTGTCCAGGGATATGTGCAGCAGATCACTGATCTGCATTATCTTTTTCGTCTGCGGGATCGACTGATCCATCTCCCATTTGGAGACCGACTGTCGGGAGACGGACAATGCCTCCGCCAGCTGTTCCTGTGAAATACCTCTTGCCGCTCGCAAAACCGCGATCTTTTCGCCTATTGTCATTTTTGATTCCTTTCATTCTTCTAAATGGTCAGGCTTCCTGATATTCCATTCTTTGCTGCCTACACCCTACTCCTGCACAAAGTCGAACGCAACCAACCGAACATGGAACTTTTCAGCAACCTTAAGTTGCATTTTGGGAGATTATAATCCTTCTTTGTCGCACTTGTCAATCCTGATTGTCGCACGATTTTCCGAAAAATGTCATTTTTTGTCACTTTTCTGTCATTCTGGCCCTGTACAATATGGGTATGATCAAATCAAGGAGGTCTGTAGTGACATGGAAATATTAAAGGTAGAACATCTGTCTCGTACGTATGGTAAAGGAGAAAACCTGGTCAAGGCCGTGGACGACGTGTCCTTCAGCGTGGAACAGGGCGAATTCGTCGCCATCATCGGCGCAAGCGGTTCCGGAAAGTCCACCTTGCTGCACATGATCGGCGGGGTCGACCGTCCCACGTCCGGCAGCATACTGATCAATGGAAAAGATATCAGTAAGTTGGATCCGGACCAGCTGGCGATCTTCCGCCGCCGGCAGATCGGCATCATCTATCAGTTTTATAATCTGATCCCCATTCTGACCGTAGCAGAAAACATCACGCTTCCCTGCGAACTGGACGGCCAGAAGGTCGCCCCGGAGCGGTTGAATGAACTGCTGGATGCCCTGGGACTCTCCGACCGCCGCAATCACCTGCCGAACGAACTGTCCGGCGGACAGCAGCAGCGTGTCTCTATCGGCCGTGCGCTGATCCAGAACCCTGCTCTGATGCTGGCGGACGAACCCACCGGCAACCTGGACTCCAAAGCCAGTGAAGAGATCGTCTCTCTGCTGCGCATGTCCAATCGTACGTTCCACCAGACGGTGATCATCATCACCCATGATCCTGAAGTGGCCAAGCAGGCCGACCGCATCATCGCGATCGAGGACGGCCGCATCGTACGCGACGAGCGCGCCTGAGGTAAAGACCTATGAATATCATTCGTAAACTGACACTGGCCAACCTGAAGAAGAACCGGAATCGTACGATCGTTACGATCCTCGGCATCCTTCTGTCCACAGCGCTGATCCTGGCGGTCATCGGCATGGCGCAAAGCGGTCAGGTCTCTCTTGCGACCTGGCAGAAGCAGTATTCCGGTGACTTCCACGCTTTATATACGGAAGTGCCGACGGATGCCGTCTCCTACGTCACCGAAAATGCGCACGTAAGATCCAGTTCTGTATTCTACACGTATGGATATGCCGCCCTGGATGGTTCTCTCAATGAGTATATGCCTTATGTCTTCGTGCTGGGCGGAAACGAGACCGCATTCCGAAAGCTGAGTCTGCACCTGACGGAAGGCCGTTTCCCGGAAAACGAGAATGAGATCGTGATCCCGGAAACGATCTACACCAGTGCAGGAAAGGATCTGAAGATCGGCGACACCCTGACGCTCGCGATCGGCCGCCGCGTCGACAGCGAAGGCTACGAACTGTTCCAGCATA
>JAFVHC010000143.1 GCA_017474705.1 Bacillota bacterium | reverse complement strand
TTTCATTCTGATACCCCACCCGTGATGCGATCTCGGAAATGGACATGTCCGTATGCTGCAGAAAGTAGGCCGCTTTCCGGATCCGCATGTGTTTCAGGGTCTCTGTAAAGCTGACCGCGCCATATTGGCGGATCAGCCGGGTGAAATAATCCTTCTGAAAATGGAAGACGTCCGACAGTTCTTCGATAGTGACGTCTGCCAGATGGTTTTCCATGTAATCGAGCACCTGCTCGTACAGCCGCTTTTTGTACAGCTGCTGCTCATTGGTGGACAATTGCTGGTAGATCTGCGGCGCCAGCGTATTGACCACCCGGGTGATCAGGCCTTTGATCATATATTCATATCCGCCCTGATGATCCTCCATCTCCCGGATCAGGTGGAAGAGCAGTTGTTCGATCTCTTCCTGGCTGTGATGGCTCCTAAGACGCAGGCAGCCGCTTTTGCGCTTCGGATTGTACAGCGCGTTGCTGATGAAGCCCGTCAGATCCGCGTGGGAGCTGCCTTCCAGCTGGCGGAGGAACAATTCATCGAAGAAGGATTCTGACATGCAAAGGAACAGGACTTCACCGGGTTCGTCCCGATACACGTCCCGATGGACCAGATTCGGGTCGATCAGGGCAAATTCCTGCTCTTCGAAGGACAGGATCTCGCTGCCCGTGTCGATCCGGTAGGATCCCTGGATGACGTAGATCATTTCCACATATTCATGATGATGGAAATCCCCCACGTCCTGCCGATAGACGGCGCGGGACATCATCTGGTTGAAGAAGCAGAACATGGTCCGGCTGTGATCCGGCCGCACCCGCATCCAGAGGATCTCGAAGGGATGGGGATAGCGCCGTGCCTGTTCCGGACGGTCGGAAGCCATGTTTTCATCCAGCAGGACCGGTGTGAGTTCCGCGGTCGCCAGGCGGCACGATTCAAGCTTTTTGGAGAATTCTGACATTTCATTATCCTTCCGCGGTTTTGGTCAGGTCGAACCGGAGGGCGACCGTAAGACCCTGGTCTTTATTGATGGACAGTGCGATCATATCCGGATCTCCGAAGGCCAGCTCCAGCCGGCGTCTCGTATTGGAAAGGGCATGGCTGATCGACTGGTTATCCGTATCATACATGTGTCTGCGGGCTTCTTCCAGCTTTTCTTCTGTCATTTCCCCACCGTTATCTGCGATGGAAAGGGTGAGGCGGTCACCTTCGATCAAGTAGCGGATCTGGATCAGACCATCCTGGAGTTTGTTTTTCAGCCCATGCTTATAACAGTTTTCCACCAATGGCTGCAGGATCAGCTTCGGGACCATAAAGCCTGCGGCCTGCTGCGGCAGTTGACCGTCGTCGAGCTGAATCCGGCCTTCGAAGCGCAGCTGCTGGATGTACAGATAGGTCTCCATGTGGCGGACCTCGGCCTGCAGCGGGATCGCCTGGCGGGTCTCTTTATTGATGAAGCGATAATACTCCGCCAGATTGGAGACCGTCTCGGAGATCTGTTCGTATTCTTCACCTTCCGCCATATACTTGATCATGTTGAAACTATTGTACAGAAAATGCGGGTCGATCTGCGCCTGCAGCTGCGCCAGTTCCGCGTTCTGCAGCAAAACATGCTGCTCTTTGATATCTTCGATCAACTGCTGCGTCCGGGCGCTCATGTTATTGAAGGATTCGTAGATCAGGCTGAACTCATCGTTCTTGTTGTGCCGGATCCGGGTGGAAAGATCTCCGGCGCGGACCTGATCGAAGGCGGAGAGCAGCCGGCGGATCGGGACGGCGATATCCTTGTTGGCACGGTACAGCAAAAACACGAGCAAAAGTCCGGTCAGCAGGACGATGGAAACCAAACTGATCAGCATGGCGGTCATGGAACGGCTGAGGCTCCGGACAGGCTGCCAGAAAGCGATGGCAAGCGGCTGTTCTCCGATGCGCGCATAGTGAACGTTGCAACGGGTCCTGTCCACCTTGATCTGCTCAGGCAGGTCTGCTAAAGAAGGGAGCCCATTGTCTTCATTGGTATCCAATGGGAACCAGGTACCGTCAGGATCCTGCAGCAGCAGACAGCATCCGGTGTTGGCCGCGCCGGAAGTCGATGGCAGGTAGGAATCCAGGATCTCGGAAGAAAAGTGGAATTCACAGGCATAGTCCGGCACACTGTTCGAATAAGCGGTGATCAGCGGGTACTGGATGCGCAGCTTCAGGACTCCGTCTTCATAATACATAAAGGGCGACAGGTGCAGCTCCTCTTCTGAAGGGGACTCATAAGGCCTTTGATTATTATAGCCGCTGTTGTTGTCCAGCACCATTTCTTCCTTGGGAAAAAGGATCTGGATGTTATCCACCACCGGATACATCCCCTGCATATTCTTCAGATTGGTGATCAGACCCAGGATGATGCGAGAGCGATCATATTCTGATAAGTAACTGTGGTAGGCCAGCTGATTCATGCGGTCGTCAGACGCGAGATTTTCTGCCATGCGAATGGCCGCGTTCAAAACGGTGTGCAGCTGCTCCGCACTGTTCTGCAGGAGTTCTTCCCGCGCTTCGGCTTCACTGCGGTCATTGGCAGTACCAAAGCGGATCGCTTGAAAGGCGAAGAAGGCGAGCAAGATCAGTTCGATCAGGATGATCAGTAAGGCAGTACGCCGGATGGCACTGGAACGAGGCTGCATGGTAAGATTTCTCCTTGCTTTTGACAGAGGGTATGATATAGTGAATGATAAGAAACAGGAGGTGCATGGTATGGCAGTATTTACGATTCACAATACGATGGAACAGGTCCTGGCGGATCCCAGGATCAAGCCCTACAGCCGGTTTATGATCTATACACCCGGTGCGAACCCGATGCAGGAAGAGATGAACCGGCAGCCGATCGATTCGATGCGGCAGATCGGCTGGAGTCCGGAGGCGATCGCGGACGGACTGAGTTTCCTTGCGGATGCGGTCGATACCGGCAAAGTGGAGCAATACTTCATATATGAAGGGGATGCATGCGAGGATGCGCCGCAGAAGAAAAACGTGAATCTGATGCGGCTGCTGCCGGAGACGATCGATCCGGAGAAACCGTATATCGTGCTTTGCGCCGGAGGTGCTTATATGTCGGTCTGTACGGCGGTGGAAGCGCTACCCACGGCCGTGCACATGGTAAGGGCCGGATATCAGGTCTTTCTTATGACCTATCGTGTCCAGGAAGAGCAAGCGGTCCGCAAGTCGTTGGACGACCTGTATCAGGCACTGCGGTTCATCACAGAGCATCAAGAGCAGTTTATGATCGCAAACGCAGACCAGTACGCAGTTGGCGGATTCTCCGCCGGCGCCAATCTGATCTCCAACTGGGGATCGGCGATCGTGGGATACAAGAAATACGGGTTCGCGAAACCTAAGGCTTTATTCCCGATCTATACATTCATCGATCTGAAGGCAGAAGCCGGCCGTGATGCATATGGGGGACTGGTGCGTCTCATGTTCGGCCCGGATTTTACGCAGGAAGACGTGGACCGGTTCAACGTGATCGAACAGTTGAACGCGGAGTATCCGCCCTGCTATATCGTCTGTGGGAAGGATGATGCGACTGTGCCGCCAAGGAATTCCGAAGAGATGGAAGCCGGACTGCGTGCGGCCGGTGTGCCGGCAGTGCTGGAAGAAGGAGCGCACGCGCCGCACGGTTTCGGGGACGGTACCGGGACCGACGTGGAAGGCTGGCCTGAACGAGCGCTTACGTTTATGGAGTCTCTGTAAGGATCCGCACGCGGCCGACGAGTCCGGTGGCGGAAAGCGGACGCTCCTGCGACATGCTCCGTATCTGGTCCGGGGCGATCGCGTGGACTTTGCGCTCTGCCAGCGTGGCGACTTCGATGCGCAGTTCATTGGAAGGATGCACGATCTCCGCGGGGATGCGGAAGCGGTAAGGTGCCTGCACGCGGGTGCCCAGGGACTGCCCATTCCAGAAGACTTCCATGCACTCGTAAGCGGCATCGGCTTCTAGGAACAAAGGTGCCGCGGGCAGGTCTTCGACTTGCGCTTCATATACATAAAAACCGGCAAAATCCGGATACAGGATCTGCATACCGGTATAAGGGGCCGGGATCACTGTAAGGTGGTCCGGCTCTTTTTTGTGTTCGTATGCTTTGGACTCGATGCGTCCGACCGTGAACTGTGGGACCTCACGAAGCGGCGTCAGAGCGCCATGGGGCATCTGCGGCAGCAGGGCGGTCGCGGCAGCTTCATCCGGCAGGAGCAGCAAAATGGTGAGCTCCAGGGGTTCGACCGACAGATAGCAGAGGGTACGGCCTCTTTCTATGGTATAAGAGACCTGCTCCAGCCGGTTCTCCCAGGGATCATAGCGCAGCGGAACACCGGTGCCGTTCAAAGATATGGTTCCGGCAAACGTTGTACCGGGATGCTCGTTGAGCACGAGCCATTCGGACACACCTTCCAGTTCATAATGATATGTGGTCATCAAAGGATCCTGGGGCAGGATCAGGCTTTCCGGCTGCAGTACAGTTTTGAGGCGGGCGGCAAGCTCTCGCAGCGGCACCACAGGAAGATCCTTGGCCTGCTCGTTCCAATGCAGCTCATCTGCGTCCGAGGCGCCGATCACTAATGCCGGCCTGCGGTCAATGAAGATGACGGGGAAGTGCTGTTCCTGCATCTTAAGGATCATATCGGCGCTGACCGCGTCGATGGCCTGGCAGCCGCTGATCACGAGCGCCTTGTAGATCGTACCGTTGATATTGAGGCCATCCTCCTGCAAGGCGCAGGGATATGCGGTATCCTCGAAAACATCTGACGGAATGATATGGAAATCGATCTGGGCTTCGCCCAGTGCGCGGCAGACCGGGATCTGGCTGTCTCCGCCGCCGGCCCACACGCTCTCCGCGTTGTAGAGCAGAGCGACGTCCGGATGCGGCGTCCCATCGTTGATCAGATCGCAGACGCGGTTGGCATAGGCCATCAGGACACCGAAGGCACGGTAGGTCGGGTTCTCGCCATGGGCATAGAAATGGGGCGGACAGTCCGGATCCGGGAAGGAAGCGGGGGTAAACGCGTGCGGAACAAAGTAGTTGACGCCCCGAGCCATGTAATGATCCAGCATGAACTTTTGTTCCTTCGGGCCGGAGCTCCAGCCGTAGGCGCCGAAATTCTCGCACATGGCACGGCCGCGCTTTTTAGGATCGATGGCGGCATGGGAAGCGGCCAATTTGCCGATCATATACTGATAGAAGCCGGCTTCGTCCCGGGCGTTGGGACGCTCATGGCGCGGCACGTTCTGCCCACCGATCGTCACCTGTCCGCCGATATTGTCCACACCGGCCATATGCTGGCCGGAAAGACCGCGGAAGAAGTGTCCCATGGACGGACCCATGGCCACATGCATATCGCAGTCTTCCAGCATGTGACCTATATACTCGACGCCATGTGCTTCGCACCAGGCACTGTTCTGAGCGGAGAAGCATTCAGCGACCAAAGTCGAGACCATATCCATGTACGCGGTACGGACCTTGGCCTGCATCCAGGTATCTGCAGCATCCGCCCAAAGGTAGGGTGCGTACAAAGACCAGTCAGCGCTGCCGAAAAACTCGGTGAAACGGTCAGCCGCGGCGCGGGACCAGGGCAGACTTTGCCCCGGAGTACCGATGGGTCCGACCAGGTTGTATCCTTCCGTGTTGCCGATCGGCGGTTCGTCGGAGAAGAAACCGGCGATCACGGTACCGAAGTACGGTGCATAGTGGGCGTAATGAGGCTCGTAGACCGCGTCGATCAACAGGCGGCAGGATTCCTGATCCATAAAGTTGATATAGTCGTTGCGGCCACGGGCGTTGCGGGTCAGATAGACGACGTAGATGCGGAAATACCCTTCCGGCAGGTCGAAACGTACGATGCCATCCTGCACACAGTCGGTCAGATCCAACGGCTGTCCCAGTTTTTCACCGGGCAGGATGGGGCAGGCCAGGATGCGGACCAGCGTATCATCGGAAAAATCGTCTGAAGGGTCTTTGGGCGGCTGCGGCAACCAGGGCGGCAGAGGCTCCGGCTGCATATAGGCCTTCAGGTCGAATTCCGCTGCGCAGATGGGACCGGCCATCTCCAAAATCCGGCTGACCATGTACTGGTGCTTGAGTTCGCGCGGTGCAGTCTTCACTGCACCGTTGGCAAAACCGGTCGGAAAATGAGAGTCATCCAGGATCCAGACTTTCATGTCCCGCTTGGCGGCCTCGTCGAGGATGATGTCCATGTCCCGCCACCAGGTCTCTCCGACGAAATCCGGGTGCGGACGGCTTTCCACGCAGACGGCGCGGATATTGGCCTCGTAGATGGCGCGCATATAGTCACGCAGCACAGCCTCGTCTTCCCCATGCTGCCAGAAGAAAGGCAGGATGTAATTATTCGTTTTTCCCCGCAAAACCTGTTCGATCCGTTTCATATCATGACCTCCGCATAAAAGTCTAACTGCAGACATAAACTGTGTATCATTATAAAAGTACAAAAAAAGAATGTCAATTCCTACAAAAAAAGTGAAATTTAAGAAATAATAGTAGGAAAAACCGACAAATCTGCTATAATGGACAACAGAAACGCCGTAACAAGATCACGCTTGCCACGGACTGGATCGGAGAAGAGGTCCTCCCGGCAAGGACAAAAAAGGAGTAGTTTTATGTTCAGAGAAGGGTTTTTGTGGGGCGGCTCTGTCTCCTGTATGCAGACAGAAGGCGCCTGGAATGAAGACGGCAAAGGCATGAGCATTTACGACATCATGCCGGTCCGGCCGGGACATTCGGACTGGAAAGTCGCAATCGATTTCTATCATCGCTATAAGGAAGATATCGACCTGTTCGCGGAGATGGGATTCAACTGCTATCGTTTCTCCATCAGTTGGAGCCGCGTGCTCCCGGAGGGAGAAGGCGCGGTGAACGAAAAGGGCCTGGAGTTCTACGATAAGGTCGTCGACTATATGCTGGAGAAAGGCATCGAGCCGATGATCTGCCTGTATCATTTCGACGTCCCGCTGGCACTTTTGAAAAAGTACGGCGGCTGGGAGCACCGTGGGATGGCGGAAGCGTTCATCCAATACGCGGAGCTCATCGTCAAGCATTTCGCCGGTCGTGTGAAGTATTTCGTGCCCAGCAATGAGCAGAACGCGGCGATCCTGGTCTCCGCCTTCCATCGGGCGATCGGCGGCGGAGCGGCACCGCAGTCTCCGGCAGAGATCGCGCGGGATCAGAACCGGGTCATGCATCACATGATGCTGGCCAGTGCCGGGACCGCACGGGCTGTACACACCTGCGCACCGGATGCACAGTGCGGCGGCATGGTCAACTATACAGCATTCTATCCCTATACCTGCAAACCGGAGGACGTGCAGATGGCCCGCACGGCGCAGCGTACCTATGAAGGCCGCGTTCTGGATACCTTCGCGACCGGGGAGTATCCTAAGGATCTGCTGGCGGACTGGGACCGCAATGATACCTGGCCGGAGATCGAAGAGGGCGACCTGGACCTGATCCGCAAGGATCCTATGGATTTCATCGCCATGAGCTATTATGTTTCTGCCGTGGTCGAGGGGACGGGCGATTACAGCCCGGCGGCCATGCTGGCGGCGATGGCCGGCGGCAAATCGCTGAAGAATCCGTATCTGAAGGAGAGCGAGTGGGGCTGGACCATCGATCCGGTGGGCCTGCGCATCGCGGCTACAGAAGTCTATCGCCAGACGCGTCTCCCGGTCTACGTCATCGAGTGCGGGATCGGCGTCCACGAAGAGGCGGATGAGAACGGGTATGTGGATGATGAATACCGCATCGCTTATTTCCGTGATCATATCCGGGAGCTGAAGAAAGCGGTGGATGAAGACGGCGCGGACATCCGGTCCTTCCTGACCTGGGGCCCGATCGATATCCTGAGTTCTCAAGGCGAGATGGCCAAACGCTATGGCTTCATCTACGTCAACCGTACGGATGAGGATCTGCGCGACCTCAAGCGCAGCAAGAAGAAGAGTTTCGACTGGTTCAAGAAAGTCATCGAGACGAATGGAGAAGTCTTATAATTTGTGGAGGAGCATATCATGAATCGTATCATTTTTGACGTCGGAGCCAGCAACATAAAATTCGCACTGATGACACCGGAAGGTGAGATCCTGAAACGTAAGAAAGTTTCAACGCCGTGGACCGGCTTGGACGATTATCTGAAGATCTTTGAAGAACTGGCAGCGGACTGCCTGGATCAGGCGGACGGTGTCGGCATTTCCACGAACGGCCGCATGATGCCCGATGGCAACACGTACCGCGCTTACACGGCGGATTATCTGACCGGCGTGGATATCAAGAAAGAACTGGAAGCCCGTCTGCATCTGCCGGTGGCGGTGGAAAATGACGGCGAGGCTGCGGCCATCGGTGAGTGGCAGTTCGGCGCCGGCCGCGGCACGAACACGTCCATCACCATCGTGCTGGGCAGCGGCATGGGGGCCGGCATGGTGGTGGACGGCAAGCCCTGGCGCGGCGTAAAACGCAACGGATCCATGGTATTCGGTCAGCTGATCCAGTCCGACATGACGGAAAGCGGCTATGCGATCTCCGGCATCGAGACCGGCTTCATGTTCCTGCTGATGCAGGCGGCCGGCGCGAAGCAGATGACCATGGAACAGATGACCGGACCCTATTTCTTCGAACTGGCGGAGCAGGGCGACCCGGTGATCCTGGCGCTTTTGGACAATTTCTGCAAAGCCGTTGCGTTTACCGTTTTCAACAACGCGATGATGCTGGATCCGGACATGGTCATCGTCACCGGCGGTCTGGCGGAGCAGCCGATCCTGATCCAGAAGCTGCATGAAGCGATGCAGAAGGTGCTGATGGGCTGCATGTCCTTCAAAGGATTCGACCTGAGCCAGATGTCCGGCGTCGGCATGGATATGAGTGATTTTATGATCGATTTCGTCAAGGGCGAACTTTGCCTGGACGCGAACCTGTATGGTGCCTTATATTGCATCAACCAGCTTTTAGAGAAATAAAAGAAAGGCGCCTCAATCGATTGGGGCGCTTTTTCTGTATTCATGCGGGGTCATACCGGTGTATTCTTTGAATACCTGGGTGAAATGGCTTGGGAACTGAAGGCCAGGATCTGGGAGATCTCCGCATAGGGGATATCGGAGTAGAGCAGCATGTTGCAAGCGGCCTCCATGCGCTTTTTCTTGATGTAGGCTGCGATGCCGATACCGGTCTCTTTCTTGAACAGTGCGGAAAAGTAGGTGCGGCTGACACCCACGTGATCTGCCACGTCCTGTGCCGTGATGGGTTCATGCAGGTGATTGTAGATATAGTCGAACGCGCGGACCACGTTGCGGGAATATATATTGGCTTTGTCCAGTGCCGCGACTTCCATCGTATAGAAACGGATCATTTCCAGAGTCATTTCATTGATCTGATCGATGCTGGTCATCTCATCGACCGCCTGGATGAACAGGTCGCTGGCCGTGTTGGACCGTTCGGTATCCATCCCGACGGACATGGCGGCGCGCCCTGCCAGGGTGGTGATGGCGACGAAAAGATACTTCGCGTTGCGTAAAGGGTCTTTGGAAGTCGTTCCGGCAAGATTGGCATCGATCATTTCCTGCATAGCCTCCACAGAACGCAGGTCTC
>JAFVHC010000142.1 GCA_017474705.1 Bacillota bacterium | reverse complement strand
CTCAGGCCGTGAGGAAGATTCCTCCTGCACGGAGCTGTCTTCTTTGCTGCTTTCAGTCGCAGCGGGATTGGTTTCTTCTTTTTTCGGTGTCTTGGAGCATCCGGCCAGAAGAACGATAGACAGCACCAGCACCAGGATGAACTTCAGTTTCATGTATTTACTCCGATCATTTATGATAGGGTTCGCCCCGTTCGATCTTGAACCAACGGTAGAGCTGTTCCAGGAAGATGACCCGCATCAACTGATGGGGAAACGTAAGCTTGGAAAAGCTGATCCTTTCTTTGGAAAGGTCCAGGACCTTTTGGGAAAGACCGACGGATCCGCCGATGATAAAGACGATATGACTGACGCCGTGCAGCGTCAAATCGCGGAGCCACCTGGCCATACCTTCGGAGTCCCGCGCCGTGCCCTCGATGGCCAGGGCGCAGACATAGGCTCCTTCCGGGACCTTCGTCAGGATCCGGTCCGCTTCCTTGTCCAGCAGCTGCGTGGTCTCAGCCTCGGTCATGTTCTCCTTGGTCTTCTCATCGGCTACTTCGATGATATTCAAAGTACAATATGCAGAAAGACGCTTGGCATATTCCGCCACAGCGTCTTTATAAAACTTTTCTTTGATGCGTCCGCAGGCGATCAAGGTGATCTTCATACGGCACGCTCCCGGTGGTGGATGGGGATCGGCTGATTCTCATGGACCCGCTCGATCCAGGCGCCCATGTTGTTGAATTTGTCCACCATACGCTCATATCCGCGGTCGATATATTTGATGTTGGTGACGACCGTTTCGCCGACGGCGGCCAGTCCTGCCAGGACCATGGCGGCTCCGGCACGAAGGTCGGTCGCTTCGACCTCGGTACCTACGAGTTCGGTCACCCCGTCCACGATGGCGATATGGCTCTCGACGTCGATGTTGGCGCCCATGCGTTTGAGCTGCTCGACATAACGGAACCGATGTCCGTCGTAAACACTTTCATTGACGATGCTCGTGCCCGGGATCGTGGACAGATAGGCCATCATCTGAGGCTGCATATCGGTCGGGAAGCCGGGATACGGCAGAGTTTTGATCTTAACAGGCTTTTTGCGGATGCCTTCGCTGATGACGCGCAGGCTGTCGTCCTTTTCGTAGACCTTGACGCCGCTCTCACGCAGTTTGGCGGTGATCGCTTCCATGTGGCGCGGGATCAGGTTTTCTACAGTGACATCACCGCCGGTGATAGCTGCCGCCACCATATAGGTACCGGCTTCGATCTGATCCGGGATGACCGCGTACGTAGAACCATGCAGCTTCTGGACGCCACGGATGCGGATGACGTCCGTACCGGCGCCTTTGCTATCGGCGCCCATACTGTTCAGGAAGCTGGCGGTATCGACGACGTGCGGCTCTTTCGCCGCGTTTTCGATGACCGTTGTGCCTCTGGCCAGTACAGCTGCCAGCATGATATTGATGGTCGCGCCTACACTGACCACGTCGAGGAAGACGTTGGTGCCGTGCAGCTCGCGTGCTTTGATCTCGATGATGCTCTTCGCATCGACTTCGGCGCCAAGCGCCTCAAAACCTTTGATATGCTGATCGATCGGTCGCACTCCGAAATCACAGCCGCCCGGGAAGGAGACCCGCGCATATTTGAATCGGCCAAGAAGAACGCCCAGCAGATAGTAAGAAGCGCGCATGTTACGCACCTCATCAGAGTCCGCGCAGCAGTTGACCATGGTCCTGCTGTCGATGCGGACGGTGTGTTCGTCCAGGTATTCTGTTTGCACGTTCATGGACCGCAGGATGGCAAGCATGTTGTCGATATCCGCGATCTTCGGTATATTTTCAATTATACAGACGTCATCTGCTAAACACGCGGCTGCGACGATCGCGAGCACCGCGTTCTTGGCCCCGTTGATCTGGACACGTCCTTTGAGGGGGCGCTGTCCGTGAATCACCAATTTGTCCATAAGGTTCCCCTTTGAATCTCGTGTGCCGAAAGGCACGTGATTCCCGTCGATCTTCTATTCTATAGACGGGTTGGATGTTGCTCAATTTCGCATTATAACACGTATATACAAAAAAGGCAATATCTTTTATGAAAGCACCGTGGATGTGTCGGTAAACCGGTTGATCCTTAAGCCCGATCCATCCTCTCGGATGACAGCGACCATCGGTACACAATAGATCCCATCTTCCTCGATGGAATGGATCTGATATCCGAAAAACACTTCCAGAGATTCCGGAGTGCTGCGGCCCTCAGCCGCCGGCCCCAACTGTTTCAGACCGCTGTACAGCATCTCGTCGACCGGGTACTGGTTCAGTTTGCGGGTCTCATATCCCTGGATCTTGTACTGCGTCATGGACGCGCGCACGACAGCACCGTTCGTTACGGTCACGACCGTCTGGTTCGCGAACAGAAG
This sequence comes from Bacillota bacterium, assembly GCA_017474705.1. Classification (GTDB taxonomy): domain Bacteria; phylum Bacillota; class Clostridia; order Lachnospirales; family Bianqueaceae; genus RUG159. Next base: position 2,171 of record JAFVHC010000142.1, on the reverse strand, counting down.
CTGACCGTCGTAACGTTCACAGAATGTATAGACGATCGTATCTCCGGTAGTCTTCACGCGGCGGATCCGGGTCAGATCCTCGACTTTCGTCATTTTGCGGGCCGTTTCCAGCGCCTTCGTCTCCCATTGTTCCTTGTCCAAAGAGAAATCATAAGCCGGCCGGTTCTGCGTATAGACCATGTTGCTGTGGTCACGGTCCACCGTCAATGTTTCCGTACCGCAGGTATAGAGCATACGCGCATCGACCATGTAGGACTTCTCATAGTCCGTATCCCAGTACTGATCGGCGCGGGATTCGAGATCGCTCTCCTGCAGGATCAGTTCCGCAGCCGGATAATGTGTCGAGGAAAGCTGCTCGGGAAGGGCATATCCCCAGTCCGCGAACCGTGCTTTCAGATCCAGCATCCGGGCTTCCGGCACCTCGTACATCTGCCGGTTTATGACGCGGCCGTAACCGAAGAGGACCAGATTCAGAAGGGCGAAAATGATGATCAGGATCCAACGGACGGATTTCCAGTTCATACACGCACCTCCCCCGCCGGCATCGAAAGCAGGCCTCGATCGGTGTCTACCTTCCAGTACAGGACCGGTCTGCCATCGACTTCCTCATATTCCAGGCCGAAAGAACGGACGCGCGTCTGTTCCGGCAGCCCGTCCAGTATCTGATCCAGCGCATCGATGTATGTTTCGCGGATGGAAAAGATCCCGTCCGCTGCCATATTCTTATCCAGCAGATAGCGGTGGTAATAGCGGACCTGACGGCCTTCGACCACGATCCGGATGGGATAGTCGAGATCCGTCCATCTGCGGGTCTCTCCGCTCATGGAAAAAGGCACATGGTTGTACGCATAATTCCAGGAGAAGGTATAGGTCCCGTCTCCACTGCTTTCAAAATCACAGAGATAGATCTCCTGCAGCAGGGTCCGATCGTACGCCAGATCCTCGCGCAGGAAACCGCAGGCCAACTGATAAGCTTCAGTCAGTGGCAGCATCTCCCGTTCGGAAGGTTTTTGTGTAGAAACGTACTGCAGCAGGCCATGCACGTCGTAGCGGACGGTGTGTTTTTCATCCGCATACCAGACGAAGTCTTCTCCTTGTTCCACCTGCCGGGCTACGTCCGGATGCTCGAAGAAATGCATGATATAAGATGCAGCCATCTCGGTATCCAGTACATCATCATCTACATACGAGACCGAGATCTCCGGGATGTGATACATGGAGCTGCTTTCCAGCTCGTGCACGTAACATCCATCCAGGAACATGGCCGGAAAACGACGATGCGCATCGATGTACTCCGGAGCGACGGCATCCAGGCAGTCCATGAACCGCTCATTGAAATTCTGTGCAGCTCTGGCCGATACATTGATATTGCTTTCTGCCCGCAGGATGTGCGACTGATCCCGGTCCACCAGGTACAATGTGACCGGTTCGTTGCGGGTCTGCGAAGGGATCAGGATGATCTCCTCGATATCCGCCACATCTTCTTCGATCATCAGCAGATCCCGGATCGCCTCCGCCGGCAGAGGACATGCATATTGCAGAGCGATGCCGGCCTTGTTCTCCGGCAGTTCCTCCTCATCGACCCGCGTCACCGTAAAGCCGCTCCGTACCATGCGGATGATCAGCGTACGAGATACGGTCCACAGGTCCTGATAGAACCCGGACAGCGTGTTGATCCGCGCGAAACGGATCCCGTCCCGGGTCAGGTACATATCGAAAGGTTCCAGCATCGAGGCCTGCGCATCCGGCTCGACCTGCCAAGAGTCGAGGTTCCTTTCGCCCGGCCGTTCCATCTGCGTCCATAGTTGATAGGTCTGCACGACCGCCATCAGGATCAAGGTCAGAAGAACGACGAGATACAGGACCCGCTGCACTGCCGGTCTATGTATAAAAGAGATCCTCTTCTTCATCACCGGCCATACTCCTCATACAGGTTCAGGTAAAACTCTGTCAATGTACGCTCCGTCTGGGAACTCTTGCGTTCGATCATATAGATCCTGGCCATCGTCCCTTGCTCTGACGTTACACCGATCCATAGTTTCTGCCTGCCCACCAGTGCCACGGGTATATTCTCCTGATACAGATGGGACCGATTGACCTGTGTTTCATTCTGGTACCAGATGATCGGACGGCCGCCTTCCCCCGCCGTGTACATGACACTTAGGATCTTT
>JAFVHC010000141.1 GCA_017474705.1 Bacillota bacterium | reverse complement strand
TTCCGGTTCCCGGACCATGGCACCACCAAGGCCAGCTACGACGAGATCTTCAAGGTGCTGGATCTGATGCACCTGACCGATGAATACAAAGACAAGGTCTTCATGGGTGCGGAGACCGCGCTGCCGGATGCGAACACGCCGATCGACTGTCCGGGTTCCAGAGCCATCATCGAGGAGGCCATGAAAGAGGACGAGCGTCCGTTGTACATCGGACTGCAGGGGTCCATCACAGACCTGGCCAGCGCCATCCTTATGAAGCCGGAGATCTGCGATCGCATGACGGCGATCTGGATCGGCGGCGGCATCTACCCGGAGGGCGGCGATGAGTTCAATCTTTTCCAGGATATCAATGCCGCGAACGTCGTATTCAATTCTTCCATGCCGCTGTGGCAGGTCCCGAAGGACGTGTACAAGCAGATGACCGTTTCTCTGGCAGAACTGCAGCTGAAGGTCCGTCCCTATGGACAGATCGGCCGGTACTTGTTCGACCAGATGGCGGAGTTCAACCGGATGTTTCAGAAAGGCCCGTGGCCGCATGGCGAGATCTGGGGCCTGGGCGACCAGGGCGTCATCGCGACTTTGATGGAAGAAGTGGAGAAGACCGATATCTACCGGGAGATCGAAGCGCCATGCTTCGACGTGGAGACCGGAAAGTACATCTATGACACGGGCAACCGCAAGATCCGCGTCTATCATACGCTGGATTCACGCCTGGTCCTGGAGGATTTCTTCTGCAAACTGCAGCTGAACTTCCCGGGACAGGACGATTAATAAGGGGGAATTTACTATGAGACATGAACCGTATCGTGCCAGAAAGATCAACAGCAACACCTATGTCGTGGATATGGGCGGTGTCTGCTATCCGTACCTGCTGCTGGGTGAGGAGAAAGCCCTGGTCATCGACACCGGCATGGGCAAGGGCAACCTGAGAGAGTTTTTCGAAACGATCACCGACCTGCCGATGATCGTGACCAACACGCACGGCCATGGGGATCATACCCTGTGGAACGGTGCGTTCGACGAAGTCTACATGCATCCGAAGGCGATCATCGACGCCCATGGCGGTGATATGTCCGATGCCATGATCCCGGTGCCGTCCTTCAAACCGATCCCGATCGAGGAAGGTTATGTATTCGATCTGGGCGGCCGCCACATCGAAGTCATCGCGACGCCCTGCCACAGCCCGGGAGACCTGATGTTCCTGGATCACGAAAACCGCCTGCTGTTCACCGGTGACAACCTGGAAGTGGGTCAGGTGCTGATCTTCTATGGAGATGGTGAGACCGGCGCGACCGTCAAAGGCCATCTGGACGTGCTGCGCAAGATCGAGAAACGTTATGATGAGTTCGACATGATCTGCCCGGCGCACAATGGTTCTCCGTTCCACAAGAGCGTGCTGAAGGACTTCATCGAGAACGATGAGCGGGTCTTGTCCGGCATCGAAGGAACGGCCGAACTGAAGTCTTCTTCCTTCCCGGTGGACATGTTCCTGCCGGACGAAGAGCGCCGCAGTTTCGTGCGCTGCTCCGAGTGGAAGCAGACCTGGCTGATCTATGATATCCGCCGTATTTACGAGAGCAAAGGACTGTTCGGCGTAAACGACGGCACTCTGTAAAGAAAGGATCTGCAGGGCAGATCGATCATGAATGAAAAAACGATAGTCAACCGGCTGTCGCGCGTCGGGATCTTTGGGAACGTCGTGCTGGCAGCCTTCAAACTGATAGCCGGTGTCCTGGGCCGGTCAGGCGCCATGGTCTCGGACGCCGTACACTCCTTGTCGGACGTGTTCGCGACGTTCATCGCATGGATCGGTGTGCTTTTGTCCAAACAAAAAGAGGATGCGGAGCATCCTTATGGGCATGAGCGGCTGGAGTGTGTCGCCTCGCTGACCCTGGGACTGATCCTGGCCGGAACAGGCCTCGGGATCGGCTGGAGCGGGGTGCGCAAGCTCTTCTTCGAGCGGGGCAGTCTGGAGATCCCCACGATGCTGCCGCTGATCGCGGCGGCCGTGTCCATCATCGTGAAAGAAGCCATGTTCCATTACACGATGCACTATGCCAAACGGTTGGACTCGGCGGCATTCAAGGCGGACGCGTGGCATCATCGTTCCGATGCGTTCTCGTCCATAGGATCATTTATCGGCATCGGCATGGCCAAACTGGGTTTCCCGATCATGGATCCCATCGCCAGCCTCATCATCTGCGTGCTGATCCTCAAGGTCGCGTATGACATCATCCGGGATGCGCTGAACAAAATGCTCGACACATCCGGAGGCAAGGCGGTCGAGCAGCGGCTTAAGGACTTCATCGAGGCGCAGGACGGTGTGGAGCGGGTCGACCTGCTGCATACGCGCCAGTTCGGCAACAAGATGTACGTGGACCTGGAGATCGCGGTGGAGGCGGATATCTCCCTGCGCAACGCACATGCGATCGCGGAACGCGTGCATACGGCGGTGGAGCAGGAGTTCCCCAATGTGAAACACGTAATGATCCATGTGAACCCACTGGAAGAATAAGAAAAAGCAGAGCCTTTACAGACTCTGCTTTTTTTGATGGGATCCATGCGGTATTACATGATCTTCAGGACTTCCTCCAGGACGGGCTGGAAATG
>JAFVHC010000140.1 GCA_017474705.1 Bacillota bacterium | reverse complement strand
GGAAGGAGGGCGCGACATTGGCTACGAGACAGTATCCGCTTGAGCGTACCAGAAATATCGGTATCATGGCTCATATTGATGCCGGTAAGACTACTCTCACAGAGCGTATTCTTTACTACACAGGTGTCAACTATAAGATCGGTGAGACCTATGAAGGTACTGCTACCATGGACTATATGGCTCAGGAGCAGGAACGTGGTATCACCATTACATCAGCCGCGACCACCTGTCACTGGACACATCAGGAAAACTGCAAGCCCCAGGCAGGTGCCCAGGAGCATCGTATCAATATTATTGATACACCCGGACACGTTGACTTTACTGTAGAGGTTGAGAGATCTCTCAGAGTCCTGGATGGCGCTGTAGGCGTTTTTGATGCTAAGGGAGGCGTTGAGCCCCAGTCCGAAAATGTATGGCGTCAGGCTGACACATACAAGGTTCCCCGTATGGCATTCGTCAACAAGATGGATATCATGGGTGCGGACTTCTTCAATGCCGTACAGATGATGAAGGACCGATTGGGTGCCAATGCGGTGCCCATGCAGCTGCCGATCGGTGCCGAGGATGCATTCAAAGGCGTCATCGACTTGCTGAAAATGAAGGCCTACATCTACAATGATGATCTGGGAGAGGACATCTCCGAGATCGAGATCCCCGAAGATATGCGGGATCAGGCGGAAGAATACCGTCAGAACATGCTCGACTCCATTTGTGAGACCGATGAGGAGCTGATGGAAGCCTACCTCATGGAAGAAGAAGTCACCGAAGAGCAGTTGAAGGCAGCGCTGCGCAAAGCGGTCTGCAACGTAGAGATCATCCCGGTCTTCTGCGGTACTGCGTATCGAAACAAAGGCGTGCAGAAGCTGTTGGATGCCGTCGTCGACTACATGCCGTCTCCGTTGGATGTTCCGGCGATCCAGGGCGTGCTTCCTGATTCAGATGAAGTTGACGTTCGTCATTCTTCTGATGAGGAACCGTTCTCCGCGCTGGCATTCAAGATCATGACGGATCCCTTTGTTGGTAAACTGGCCTTCTTCCGTGTGTATTCCGGAACCCTGCGTTCTGGATCCTATGTACTGAATTCTACCAAGAATAAAAAGGAACGTATCGGCCGTATCCTGCAGATGCATGCGAACAAACGCCAGGAGATCGAAATGGTCTATTCCGGCGATATCGCTGCTGCAGTCGGCCTGAAGATCACCACCACCGGTGATACGCTGTGCGATGAGGATCATCCGATCATCCTGGAATCCATGGAATTCCCGGAACCGGTCATCTCCGTTGCCATCGAGCCGAAGACCAAGATCGGTCAGGAAAAGATGGGTATCGCGCTGGGCAAGCTGGCGGAAGAAGATCCGACGTTCAAGACCTACACCAATACTGAGACCGGTCAGACGATCATCTCCGGTATGGGTGAACTGCATCTGGAGATCATCGTAGACCGTCTGCTTCGTGAGTTCAAAGTCGAAGCGAACGTCGGTGCCCCGCAGGTCGCGTACAAAGAAGCGCTGACCAAAGCGGTCGATGTCGAAGGAAAATTCGTCCGTCAGTCCGGCGGCCGCGGTCAGTACGGTCACTGTAAGGTCCGTTTCTACCCGACCGATCCGAATGCGGAGAACACATACGAGTTCGTCAACGCCACCATCGGCGGTTCCATTCCGAAAGAATACATCCCGGCTGTGGATCAGGGTATCCAGGAAGCAATGCAGGCAGGTAATCTGTCCGGCTATCCGGTCCTGGGCATCAAGGCGGAAGTATACGATGGGTCCTATCACGAGGTCGACTCCAACGAAATGGCTTTCAAGATCGCCGGTTCCATGGCGTTCAAGGAAGCGATGCGCAAGGGCGGCATGGTCCTGCTCGAGCCCATCATGCGTGTGGACGTCGTCGTGCCTGAGGATTACATGGGCGATGTCATCGGTGACCTGAACAGCCGCCGCGGCCGGATCGAGGGTATGGACTCCCATAACGG
>JAFVHC010000015.1 GCA_017474705.1 Bacillota bacterium | reverse complement strand
CGGATCCTTTTGACCGCAAGCGCGATCTTCTCCTCTTTTTTGTTGACCTTCTGGTTCTGCATGTAATACATGTTCTCGAACATGCCGGAAAGTCTTGTCCCGCTCTCTTCCCAACCGAAACGTCTGGACAGCGCTTTATATAATTCCGTTTCGTCTGCGCGTGCCCATGTACCGTCGCTGTAGCTCGCGCCAACGAACCCTTTCAGATAGATATCCTGTTTAGGCTTATGATCCGCATAGATCTGCAGATACTCATGATCCGTAGGATAACAGTTGGCCTGGCTGATACTGCCTTCGTCGGCACCGCCGGTCGGTCCTGCCATCCGATACCTGTCCAGGAACCGGTCGAATCTGCTGTCTACGTCAAAAATGAACGCAAACAAAGGCTCTGCATGACGGCCGACGATACGCAGCCCGGCAATATAAGAAACCGCGACCAGTACAATGATCCACAGACTTATGATATGGATCTTTTTCCCTGATGCAGGGATCCTGGCCGTTCGTTTGCCGGCGATCCGCCGCTTCTGGTCATGGAGCCAGAAGAAACCTGCCGCAAACAAAGCGGGCAGGATGCCGACCTTCGCATCGGGATTCAATCCGATCGTCGGCATCACAAGAACGATGCCAAGGATCGAAAGGCACATCAGCAAGTGACCAGCCAGTGACTCTTCCATGAGCATTATAAGCGCTGCCCATGTCACCATACAGAATCCGGCAAACAACGTGATATCCGGCAGATCCGGACCTTCTTCATATCCCATGAAGCGGTCATTCATCAGCCAGAACTGTTCGCCCCACTCATACCGCAGACGCCAGAGCACATATGCGAAACTGATCACGAAAACAAGCAGAAATGCCCAATAACCTTTGCCGAAGAACCGTCTTGCGATCACGAAAACCACAACGGGGATCACAGCGGCCGCCAGCATCCAGTTCTTCTGCACTGTAAACCAGGGGGCACTCAAAAGGTATGGCACCGGGAACAAAGCCCCGCAGATACCGAATATCAGGATCTCCCATGAAGTCATGCGCCGGAAGGCGCTTCTTTTATTCTTGATCTCCCGGCTCATGTCTGTCCCTCCCACAGCCAACGGCTGTCCATGAGCCTGAGCAGCAGACTCTCAAGATCCGCGTTTTCACGGATCGTCATTTCTGAAGGGATCCCGGCCGCGTCTTTCCATGATGCGCGTACCATGCTGCCTTCCTCAAGAACGGTCTGAACATCGTCCGCCAGTTCTTCGTAGAATCGATCCGCATCTTCCGCCGTATATTGCTTTGGTTCCTTTTCTAATCGCAGCGTCCGGACATTACTGGTCTCTTCATTCCATTCCCGTACCATCGTCTCCTGCAGACGGGCCGTCAGGTTCCAGTGGATCCTGGAAGGTCTGTCTCCGGGCTGCCATTCACGGATCTGACGCAGATCTCCCTGCATACCCGGTCCCATATCCGGTTCTTCACCCGGACGATCCTCACGCAGATCGACACTTTTGGAAAGGACCTGGTTGCGGGTGTTCATCTGCGGCAGGACCGCAAGGCGGATACTGCTGTTCTGCTTCTTTCCGCTCGAAAAGATGCCCAAAGGATCATAGATCCGTGCCTTGTGCAAGCGTACTGTCAGCATCCCGCAGAGCGAAGGCACGAAAGGAAGATCCAGTCGATTCGTACTGCCGTGCGAACCGCCTGCATATCGCAGCCGAACCGGCTTCTTCTGGCCTTCATACTGTATCAACATATCGTAACGCAAATGTGCCAGCGGAAGAAGGCCACGTTTGCGGCTCAAGAGCTGCAGCTGTTCTTCTGCACCTTTGGTCATGGTCTGAGCAGGAAGGGTAAACGCCGCGGAATACCCATATCGTTGGATCCTCGGCAGAAGGAACAGTACAAGCATCATGGCAGCAGCCATGCTCGCTCCTAACAGCAGATAGGAATTGTACATTGCAGCCAGATACCATAAAATGCCGATCAGGATCAGCAAAACTACTTTTTTCATCGGGTCGACCTTCGTATCGCCGGTGCTTTGACCCTATCCAGGATCTCCTTGATGATCTGATCTTTATCTTTATGATCGATCTGAGCGACCCGGCTTTCCGTGATCCTGTGGCGGACCACATAAGGGAACTGCTCTGCCACGTCGAATGGACGGACATATTCACGACCTTTGAGCCAGGCAGCCGTACGCGCCATGCGCATCAAGGCGATCGTCGCTCTCGGCCCCGCTCCCCGCTCCAGATATGGATCGTTTCTGGTCGCTGTGATCAGATCCAGCAGGTATCTTGCAACGTCTTCCTGCACGAAGATCTCCTGTGCTTTCTTCTGGATCATCAGCATTTCTTCTGCCGTGATACAGGGCTTCAGTTCCAGCCTCGCAATGCGGCTTTCTTCCGTTGTTTCCATGGCCAGTTTCAGTTCACTGTCATAGTCCGGAAGGCCCAGGCTCTCCGAGATGATGAAACGGTCCATCTGCGATTCCGGCAAAGGCATAGTGCCGGATGCGTTTTTCACGTTCTGTGTTGCGATGACGAAGAACGGCGTTGGAAGTGTACGGGTCACCCCTTCGACTGTCACTTTCTTCTCCTCCATCGCCTCCAAAAGGGCGGACTGCGTCTTAGGCAGCGTCCGGTTGATCTCATCCGCTAACAGGAGCTGGCAGAACAGACTGCCCTTCTGATACACGAAGGTACCGTCCTGCGGCCGATAGACTGAAAATCCCGTCAGGTCAGAAGGCATGACATCCGGTGTGAACTGGACCCGTTTATAATCCAGGTCGATCAGCTTTGCCAGGCACAACGCAAGGGTCGTTTTCCCGACACCGGGGATATCCTCCAACAGAACGTTGCCTCCGGCAGCCAATGCCAGAAAGACCTCTCTTACCTCCTGCTCCTTGCCCAGGATCACTTCCTGGATCCGGCTGAGCAGCACTTCCGCATGGTCTCTTAATTCACTCACGATTAAACTCCCTTATTTCTCAGATCGCTGCGTCGATCCTCCTGATCGCATCGCAAAAATCCACATCATTATGGTCTCTGACTTGTTCCAGAAAAACCGCTAATGGAACGACATCCACGTTATTGACTTCCCGCTCGTTCCAGCGGAACCCATCTGTAGGCACGGCCACACGACAGCTGAACATGGTCAGGATGAGCCCTGTACCATCATCCCAGTCTGCATAATAGGTATAAAATGGCTTGAGAGAAGCCGGATCTATGTCCAGGCCAAGTTCCTCTTTTGCCTCACGGACACCTGCTTCCTCCAACGTTTCAAAAGCAAGGACCCCGCCCCCGGTCACGTCCCACTTTCCGGGGAAATGACGGGCCTTCAATGATCTTTGCTGAGAAATATACCATCCTTCTCCGGCACCCGGGGCCGGGCTGTCCTCTGTTTTCAGGATCAGGATCACATGACGGAAATATTCGCCTGCCTCTTTCTTCCCGTGTTTATCCCGGATGATCCCTTTAGGAACACCGTCCCGCGTCAATGCTTCACGGAACTCCGTATGCAGCGCTTCGCTCTTCAATTCGATCATCGTACGAGTGCAGAACTGCATCACTTCCTGTGCGTGCTCCTGGAGGAACCCGATGAGCTTTTTCAAATCGAGCCTCGCTGTTTCGGCCGCTTCTTCCGTGATCTCTCCCGCATCCAGCGCCAGATCCAGCTCTTCTTCATCCAGGACCATATAATGGCCATCCGGATACAGGACCAGATCCAGATACATATCGTCGAACGTCGGGACCTTGGGGTCGTCGAAATGGACCGCGGCCGCAATATCGAAATAGATCTGCACCAGACGGTTGTCCGCATCGAACATGGCCGTAAGCCAGTACCGCGTATCGCGGAGCGCGATCTGCAGCCAGGTCATGTCCTTGGCAACGATCGTGATCCCGTTTTTCACCAGGGGTTCCCTGATCTCATCCATGATCAGGATGTGTGCTAGCCCTGCATGGCCGTCGATCGAGACCGGTCTGCGATGCATGGTCCGTTTCACGATCCGGCTCCAATCCGGCCGATCGATACTGCGTCTGTCCATATTATTCCTCGATGATTTCATAAGTTCCGGTCTTCAGATCCACACGGACGCGCCGCGTCTCGAAGATAGTCTCTTGCTTATCGTAACTGCCGTCCAGGAAATGATGCTCCAGCATGCGTTCCATAGCGATCTGTTTGTGCAGGCGGCTTACGATCTTTGACCGCTCCACCGCTTCTTCGATCGAGATCTCTTCGCCCGCGAATGCTCCATCGATGCCGACATAGGCCGGATCTCTGCGCACATAAGGTGCACCGCCGTTGAGCAGTGCGTACAGCATATGGTCCTGTCCGGAATACCGGTCCATCATCCAGGGAATGACCACACAATCGTGATAGACCAGATTGAACATTGGTACGGGTACTCCCTTGCGTGGGGCATCCGGAGCTTCCAGTTGGAACGCATACGGCGCATAATGGCAGAAGACCAGGCTCCGCATGCTCCAGTCAGATACTTCTTCGGAACTGGGCAGGATCCCATGGGCAATCAGCCAATCGAAGCACTGACGGCGGTATCCATAACAATCTTTACGTGTCATCCGATGGTGCGGATCGGCACATTCATCCCCCTCATTACAGGTGAAAACATCCAGATAGGCACCATCCAGCGGCACATGTTCCAGGATCTCCCCAAAGTTGCGCCGCACATAATACGGCGCCTGGCTCCCGCACAGATAGCTCTGCGGTCCACCAGCCCAACGCGCATGCTCCGGATATGTTCCGTCTACGTTCTGTACCGCATAAGCCGGATCAAAGGATCGTGCCTTGTGATAATAATCCCGGTATTGATCGTGGATCCCGAAGAGATATCCTTGCTCATGCAAGCTGTCGGCCAAAGCACGCATGCCTTCCCAGCCGCCCGCTTCTGCACATGCAGGCAGATAGTCCGGATGCTGATTATCATATCCCGGTTCAGCCCATCCATCTAAATGCACATACAGGCGTTCGACACCAAGTTTCTTATAGACGGCCAGCTCCTCCCGACGCTTATCGAACGTCGTTAGATGGTTGTTCTTTTCCGGCTGCGCAGGATCAAAAAAAGACGAATCCGGATCCACGTGCGTTTTGATACCCATGTGTACAAAGGAAGCTCCGACCAGCCTTTCAACGGAAGGAAGCCGGGCAGCTTTTTCTTTGAGCGTCGCAGCCAGGCCGTGTTCCATGACATACGCACGGTAGATCCTGCACAGATCGTTGTGATCGCATCGGCTGCGGAAATAGAAGGCCAGGATCCTGCGGTAGTCCATCTGCCCCAGGCTGCTGTCCCAAACGACCCGCGCTATAGTCTCGCCAGGTCCTTCATGGTGGACCCTCAGTTTTCCGTTCCACGGCGTCTCCGCAATGGCGATATATCCTGCCCCTTCCTTGACCTGTCCGAACCAGGGCATATAGCATCCGTGGGTCAGGAACATTCCGTCGAAAGGCAGACTGGTCAACGGTTCCGGCCAGTCATTGGGTACCAGCAGACCTTGGCCGTTAGTGATCAATGTATACCAGTCAGATCGATCTGCTGCAAAACTGAAAGGCGCCGGCCATAAAACACTTTTGATGCCGCATTCAGTCAGCGGGATCCACTCAAAGCGCACCACACCGGAAGCTCGTTCGATCCAGACAAAAGTCTCAAATACGGGTGTTTCTCTGTTCCGAAACACAGAACGGATCCCGCTGCCGACACCGTTTTCCACCAATCTGTGTTCAAACTGCAGATCAGTGAAAAGATGGCAGCCATCAGCGTCCTCAAATGTCGGAGGGCAGTTAAGATCGCCACACCAGCGAACGCCCTCAGCTTCGATCGTATATTGCAAGACGGTCTCATCCAGCGTCAACCGGATGAGACCCTGTTTGGTTTCACTTGTGATCATCATCAGCGCAAGAGTTCTCCATCGATCGTCCAAAGATTAGCCAGACCCAAACTGGGAGGCAACCTGGTATAATCCCCCGCATAATACAAGGAGCAATTGACCTTGGTCCCACAATAAGGACAAGTCTGATACGAAAACGGAAGTTCCCGTCCACACATGTAGCAATAGTGCTCATTCCATAGATTCGTATCGGCTGCTAAAACGAACATACTGCTGGCGTCATCTTCGTTCCCTGTCAGATATTCCGGCTTCAATCGCAAGAATGAAGCGATCACAGGATCTGACACCGATCTCTGCTCAAATCCAATGACCTCATGGAAGCTGTCACCCTTTGTTTCGATCTTCATGAGCCGACCCGATGAATCATAGCTGTATGTTTTTGTTGTGACATACGCTCCTTGTTTGGTCGTAACCTGTTTCAGCAGATCCTTCTCATACTGATGATCAAACTGCAGATGCAGATCCGCTTCGTCTGAATCGATGCGTTTTACGTCGAAGCTGTCACCCTCATAGGTAAAACGGATCTCTTCCTGATACAGGGAAGCATCAACATCTTTATAGATATTCGTCTGAGAAAGAACACGCCCTGTATCATCATAAGAACATGTCATAGTCTTTTCCATATGACTTTTGTAATCAGGATATGCCCAGTCATAAGATTCATGGATATATGTTATATCTGCGTGCGGGTTTCGGTCATACGATCCCTGCATCGTATAGTACGTCTCCGGACTTCTCTTCACAATGCTTTTCAAGCCGGTCTCACCTGTGACGAAGGTCGTCTCCATGCTGTTGCCATAGTCTGTAAACTGCGCTGAAGCACCCGTGATCCCTGACTGCTCATCATAAGAGTACATCGTATTTTCATGGGCATTCTCGATCTTCAAGAGCCGACCTTCCGCATCGAACCAATAGTTTTGGGTGATCGGCACATAGTTCCCCTCTCCCGAATCTGTCTCCACATAATATGTGCTCAGATTTGACGTACGGATCCGGCGTTCCTTGGGATCGTAGGTGATGGTCGCTGTTCGAATCTCTGGGACCGCTTCAGGATCGTATAGATTCAATGTTTCTGTCGTAAAAGAAGAAGGCATCCCATGATCATCATACACGATCTTTCT
>JAFVHC010000139.1 GCA_017474705.1 Bacillota bacterium | reverse complement strand
CGCAGGCTGTCGTTTTCACCGGCATGGATACGCACCACGAATCCCGGATTCTGTCCGGCGATCCGAACGATCTCCCGGATCAGGGACCCGAGTTCCCGAATGTCATTGATCTCTTCCCCTACGATATCGCTGCCCGCAACGTAAGGATCCGGCGCGACCGCTTCCAGCACGTGCAGGTTCTCCAACAGATAATCGTTGGGTGTGACACTGTCTTTGATGATCGTCAATGGGATCCGGCGTATCGCCGCCAGAAAACGAATGCGCACACCGGTCTCTCGATAGATGGCCGGCATCACGGCATGTACCTGAGCCAACATCTGCCACGCACCCTCTTTTTTGACGAGGGTGGTATCGGAGATCTCCGCATAGCGGATCCCCCTCTGCTGATAATTCCTTGCGATCCAAAGCAGCTTGTCCTGGAACAACGTATTCTCACGGTACTCTTCCGTCTGACGATCGCTGAGGATCTGCGAAACGATCCTGCGTATATCTTCGTCCGGGATCTTTTCGATATCCTTCAATTCGATCGGATCTTCCGAGGGTGCGCCTTTCGTGAATACATATCGGTATAAATAAACTTTCTCAAGATTCGTAAAGACTGCCTGACCATCTTTGAGGACAGCGAGGGATGTGCGTATGCGGCTGATATTATAGGCTGCATATTCCGGCGCATTGAGGATCAGATCTGCAAAATCGATGAAGGTATGATCATCGATCCTGCGCGTCAGATATTTACCGGTCAATGTGGAATCGCTGAAATCCTGTTCGACCAATGTCCGCTGTTCCATAAGGCGCTGCCACTGCGCCTCCGTGCACATCAACTCCAGCTTTTTGATATAATACAGCGGATATCGGATCTGATGCGCGATCCCCAGTGCGATCAAAACATCCGGCGGCAGATTGGCATTCATGTGCGTATGCAGATCCGTACGGAATTTCGTATCACTCCGGATATACGTCTTGATCAAGGTCCTGGCGATGTCCAGCTTATACTCTTTCGTCTGGCTCATCAAAGTCTTGGATATGGCCGGAATGCTGGCCTTCATTTCGATCCTGCCATCCGGATATATATTGGCCGTCTTGGTCCCGCCCAGTCGGAAAATGTAGAGCTTTCTGTTGTAGGCATCGTAATAGCAAGGGATCGTCCCCCGGATGACCTTCAGCCCTTGATCATCTCTTGACAGCGGCAGTTCACAAAGCGATGCCAGATTCGTGATCAGATTACCGGTGTTGTGATTCGGAGTACTGAGTACATAGGATAATGGTGCTTCCGCATCTGTCTCATCCTGGTACAGATCGACGATCATATCCTTTTCTTTATCCAGATAAAACCGTCCGAAATAAATCATGTGTAGACCTCCACATCCGCTCCGTCACGAATAAAGACAGGGATCGTGTCCAAAGGCGCTGCCGCACGAACGGTCTGACCCCCGGTATAGATGCGTCCGGTCGCGCTCTCGATCCAGTCCGTACCTGCCGGCAGATATACGTCCCATGTTTCGACTCCAGGCATGGTGACAGGTGAAACAAGGATGTCCGGGCCGAACATATGGGCTTTATCGTTGTTCCATGCTTCCGAATCTTCCGGAAAATCAAAGAACAGCGGACGGATGATCGGTTCACCTGTTTCAGATGCCAGATCCGTGATCCTGCGGATATAAGGTCGTAACTTTTCCCGCAGGAACAGGTACCGGCACATGATATCATAGAGCA
Organism: Bacillota bacterium; assembly: GCA_017474705.1. Taxonomy (GTDB): domain Bacteria; phylum Bacillota; class Clostridia; order Lachnospirales; family Bianqueaceae; genus RUG159. Next base: position 3,434 of record JAFVHC010000139.1, on the reverse strand, counting down.
TGTCACCATAGCTCCAGACTTCGTTCGGCTGACCGCTGGAAAGGATCTGGACGCCATCAGGCCCCAATTTGACCTCTCGTTCATACCATGGCGATCTTTCCCCGTGCAGACGGAATACAGGCAGGAAACAGCCCCAGGCAAACCAGCGGGCCATCAGCTCCCGGAAACCTTCATCCTTCGGATCGCCTCCAATAAAGCCGCCCAGATCACAGGTCCACCATGGGATCCCGGCCATGCCCATCGAAAGACCTGCCTGGATCTGCTCACGGAACCCGCGCCAGGAGGAATGGATGTCTCCTGACCATGTCAACGCACCGTATTTCTGGGAGCCAGCCCATGCACAGCGTACCAGGCTCATGATATCTTCCCGGCCACTCTCCTTCAGGCCTTCATAGAACCCGCGCGCGTATTCCTTGGGATACAGATTGGTGACCTGTGCAGAGGGTCCGGCGTAATACCGCCAGTTATCCAGTTCATAGGGACCGATCTCCGGCTCTGCCTCATCCAACCAGAATATATGGATGCCCTTGGACATGTAATGCTTTTTGACTTGTTCAAAGACAAAGCGTCTGGCGCCGGGGTGTGTAGGGTCGAAGCATGTATTCGGACCCATCCATCCGGTCCCCTGCAAAGCACTGCCCCGATCGGTGCGCATCAGATAGCCATGCTCCTGCATATATGGATAGTTACTGCTGCGTTCGTCTACGTTCGGCCAGATGGATACGACCGTTTCGATACCCATGTCCTTCAGTTCTTGCACCATAGCTTCCGGATCCGGGAAATAGTCTGGGTCGAAGTCCCACTCTCCCTGGAATTTCCAATGGAAAAAATCCACCACGATCACGTCCATCGGAAGGCCGCGACGTTTATGTTCTCTGGCTACTTCCAGGACTTCCTCCTGCGTTCGGTAGCGTAGTTTGCATTGCCAGAAGCCCAGCCCATATTCGGGCATTTTCGGGGTACGCCCTGTTACTGCACTATAACGATACTCGATCTCCGCTGGTGTGTCTCCGGCGACGATCCAATAATCCATCTTTTTTGTGGACGGGATATGCCATTCCGTTTTGTTGGAAGCAAATGCCACCGTCCCGATCGCCGGATTGTTCCAAAGGAAACCATAGCCGAGGCTGGAAACGAAGAAGGGAACGCAAGCCTGGGAATTCCTGTGTTCCAGATCCAGCACCGCACCTTTTTTATCGAACTGCGCCATCTGATACTGGCCCATGCCAAAGATCTTCTCCCGATCATCTGCTTCAAAACGCGCTGTCAGTTCGAAATCCGAGGTCCCGGGAACAGCTTTGAGCTCCCGCGCCGGTACACCAGTGGGCAAAGCATAACGGTTGATCCGGTTACGATTGCGCCAATACTCTTTGAGCAAGGTCTGACCGTTCCTGTCATAGAACGTGATCCATCCTTCTTCATTGACTTCGGCCGTGATCTTTCCATTGATGAGCCGGTATACCGTACCTTGGACATGATATCGCTCCCATTCCGGTCCCTGATACCAGGGATCCGTCACATCGATGACTTTGGATTCGATCCGTGTCTCCACTTCGGGAATGGCTTCAGACAGCGCCCAGTCATGTGGATCCATCTCCGCTTCCTGGGTCATTCGGACACGAACTGCGTCAGGACCCCAGGATTCGATCCAGACCTGATCCATTCCATCATGGATCTCGATCCTACCTTGCTGTGTCAATACATACATAATTGACCCTCCTTCAAGGCCTGCGGTGTATGTTTCTCCAAAATATCATTATCTTCATTATACTCAACGATCACGATTTGTACAAGGACAGATTCCTAAATCGTATGGGATAATCAATGGAAAAACCGTATCGTTCATGTTATAGTAAGGGTACGATCGAAAATATATGTAATCGAATTAAGGAGGAAATGAATCATGAAATACCGTACCTTCGGCAAACTCGGCATCCAGGGATCCGCTTTCGGACTGGGCTGCATGCGCTTTAACGGTCCTGCGTCCGGTGACAGCATCATCGATGAGCAGAAGGCAGTCTCTTTGATCCGCCGCGCGATCGACGGTGGTGTTACTTATATCGACACTGCTTATGTGTATCTGGATAAGACTTCAGAGATCGTTCTTGGCAAGGCGCTGCAGGATGGCTATCGCGATAAGGTCACGATCGCGACCAAAATGCCGACCGAGGCTGTCCATGACCGTGCTTCCATGGAAGAACTCCTTGCGACGGAGCTCAAAAAGCTGCAGACCGATCACATCGATTTCTATCTCATGCATGGTATCAACAAAGAAAAATGGGAGTATTTCAAATCAATCGGCGCGCCTCAGTTCTTTGATGATATGAAGAAAGAAGGAAAGATCCGCTACAAGTGCTTCTCTTTCCATGGCCCGTACGAAGAATTCGAGTACATCATCAACGACTATGACTGGGATATGGTCCAGATCCAGTATAACTTCATGGACGTCGAGAACCAGGCCGGCACCAAAGGTCTGGAACTGGCCGGCAAGCTGGGCATCCCTGTCGTTATCATGGAAGGACTTCTGGGCGGCCGTCTGGCCAACGCACCGGATAATGTCCAGGCCTTGTATGATGCTTTTCCGGTCAAACGCAGTCCTGTAGAATGGGCGTTCCGCTGGCTCTGCAATCATCCGGAGATCGCTACGGTCCTGTCCGGCTGCAACGAAGTTGAGCAGATCGATGATAATCTGCGCATCTTCGATACAGTCGAAGCCGGCATCATGAGCGAAGATGAGCTTAAGCTGATGGACGATGTCCGCGAGGCGTATCTCAGCCGTACCAAGATCGGCTGCACCGGCTGCCGTTATTGTATGCCATGTCCGAACGGAGTCAATATCCCCGGCATCTTCTCCGTATGGAACAACTTGTCCCTGTACGGCGGAGATCCTCATCAGAACGGTCAGATACGCCGCATGAAAGAAAACGGTTCCGGCGCGGATCAATGTATCGGCTGTGGTGCCTGCGAGGCCGCATGTCCGCAGCATCTCTCCATCATCGAGAACCTCCAGGTCGCCTGGAACGAGTTCGCCTGAGCACCATTCGTGATCAATTCAAACAGACCCACCCTCCGCTTTCGGAAGGTGGGTCTCTTTTTATTCCATAGTCTCTGCTTTTTCTGTAATTGCATTGACCTTCATGCACAGCATGGTCATATCATCAAACTGGCTGTTGCCTCGCACAAAATCTGTCACGGCGTCTTTTACGATATCGATGGACTTGGATGCGCTGCGGCTCGCAAAGGTGCGGAAACACTGCAACAGACGATCTTCGCCGAACAGCTCATGCGCGGCCGTTTCTGCCTCAACGACACCATCTGTATAGATGAACAAGAGATCTCCCTCGTCCATCTGCATTACGTTTTCCTTATACTTCATGCCCTCCATACCACCAAGGATAAAGCTGTTTTTACCCTTCAGCAGCTGGATCTTTCCT
>JAFVHC010000001.1 GCA_017474705.1 Bacillota bacterium | reverse complement strand
GGTGTATGGAAAATGACTGGCCATATATTATTGACTAAATTCGTAATAAAATATATAATAAATTGGCTAATGATCACATCGGATATCGTCCTGAACCCTAGGATTATCAAAAGAAACATATAGGAGGAGAAACATGAAAAGGAAACAATGGGCAGTGTTGCTTGCTCTGGTACTGGCCGTCGTTATGATCGTATCCGGCTGTGCCAAGAAACAGACCCCATCCGAGACGCCTGCCGCTTCTGAAAGCGAAAAGGAAAGCTCTGTAGAAGAGGCACCTGTTGAGGAAGAAGCACCTGCGGAAGAGGAGAGCCCGGCCGAGGAAGCTCCAACCGAGGAAGCTGCTGAAGAAGTGCTGCCGTCGGAAGAGGAGATCGCTGCGAATTTAGCCAGTACGATCGGACAGCTCGGCGAACTGACTGAAGAAGGAAGCACTCCGGTGAATGCGGATGCGCAGGTCATTTCGGGCATCAATATGATGCGTCGCGGTTTTATCCCCGAGATCAAAGTCGTTGAGCCGGAAGAACTGACAGCAGATGAAGAGAATCAGATGGATCGTGCTATGCGTGCCTATACGCCTGGCGACGAAACCCCGATCGTCAATAATTCTACATATTATTATTTCTATGATCAGCTGACCCCTGAAATGCAGTCCATCTATGACGCGATCTACCTGGTTGCCATGGATCCGACCACGAAGGACAATATCATCACGTTGTATACGGATAAGAATCCGAAAAGCAATGAATTTGCTATGGAGTATTATTCCGCATTGCTTGCCATCGGTTATGATCATCCGGAATTATGGTGGATCTATCCGTGGAATGGTACCTACAGTGTAGATGCCTTTGTCGGACAGCCAGCCAATGGACATAATACCGTTTATCTGCAGATGAACCAGACGTACGATAACTTTGAAAAGGACGTTGATGCGTTCAACACCGCAGTCGATCAGTTCCTTGCGGATATCGACACCACGAAGTCTGACGCTGAGATCGCTCTGCAAGTCCATGATAAACTGATCAAGATGGCGATCTATGACAACGAAGTTCTGAACAAAAATCTGAACGATTTTGCACACACCGCGTTTGGCCCGTTGGTCAGCAATTCTCGTGGCGATGCCAATTACTGTGTCTGCGATGGCTATTCCATGGCATACGAGTATCTGTTGGGTCAGCTGGGTATCCCGGCAACAGTCGTGACCGGTATGGCCGGTGACGCAGCTGCGGATGGCGGCATGGGCGGCCACGCCTGGAGCATCGTCCAGATCGACGGCAAATGGTTTGAGATCGATACGACCTGGGATGATCAGACGGATCTGCAGGACATGGTCAAAGCGCAGTTCGCTCCGGATTCGATCGAGTATCAGGTCTATATGGAAGTCACATCCGATGAAGACTACATGGACCGCGTCCAGCACGCTATGTATCGCTTGATGACTGAGGAGATCAATAACTATGTCGCGCCTGCGGATATGGTCTTTTATACGAAGGACGGCATGTATCAGGTCATGTTGGTCGGTGATTCTCAGCGTGTACGTTTCTGCGACTATGAGGACAGCAAGGATAGCTTCCAGGGTGAAGTGACCAGTCTTCTGCCGATCGCAGACGGTACTTTGGTCGATGCAGCTGGCGGCGACTCCACCGAGACCACAACGGAAGAGCCGACAGATGAGCTGCTGGGTACCTATTATGTCAGCCAGTACAATACATTCTCTGAGCAGGATCTGATCGATGCCTATGGCCAGGAGTATTATAAGAGCCTGATCATGTTCCAGCTGGAAGCCAACGGCAAGGGCAAGATCATGCTGGGCAACGAGTCCATGAAGGTCTCCTATGAATTCGATGGTTCGATCCTGACATTGACCACCAGTGAAGGTATGATCGTCATGCCGATGATCGATGGTCAGTTCTATTGCACAGACGTCAACGATAATCTTTACGTTTTCTCTAAAATGTAAGCACTAAGGCGGTGACAAGCCGCTCAAGAGCCTTCCCTTGACAAAGGGGAGGCTCTTATATTATAATCATCGAAAACAAAAGAAAAGGTTGGTGAATTTTTCGTGGACGAAGGTCCTTGTCGAGAAAGGTCCAAAACTGAATATGTTTAAATTAGGCGGGATGCGTAAGTATCCGGTCTGGTTTTGTTTTATAAAATAAGTATTATAAGGAGAGTTTGTCATTCATCTATGGATACGACCATGATCATCGTGATCATTCTCATGATCCTGTTATCCGGGTTCTTCTCGGCCACAGAAACGGCTTTTACAGGGGCTAATTATATACGATTGAAAAGCATGGCACAGGACGGCAATAAACGGGCGTCCCGGGTCCTGGACCTTTTGGAACGCTATGATCGTCTGATCTCTACGCTTTTGATCGGCAACAATGTTGTTAATATTATTGCCAGTACGTTGGCAACACTTTTGTTCACCCGTTGGTTCACACATAACGGACCGGTCTGGTCCACGATCTGCATCACTTTACTGGTTCTGTTTTTTGGTGAGATTACGCCCAAGACGATCGCCAAGCAGATCCCGGAGAAGTTTGCATGTGCTGTTGTAGGGCTCGTACGTCCTATTGTTGTATGTCTGACGCCGCTGACCTATTTGGTCAGTCATTGGCAGAAAACACTGGCAAAGGCATTTGGCAATGAAGAAGAACAGGCCGTCACAGAGGATGAATTGATGACCATGATCGATGAGGTCGAAGAGGACGGCATTCTGGATGAGCAGGAAAGCGATCTGATCCGCTCCGCGATCGAATTCCATGACGTGACAGCGGAGGAGATCCTGACACACCGTGTCAATGTCGTCGGTGTAGAGAAGAACATGACGATGGAAGAAGTGGGGCAGGTCTTCAGTGAGCACAGTTTCTCGCGTCTGCCGGTCTACGAGGAGACCATCGATGAGATCATCGGCGTCCTGCATGAGCGGGACTACATGCACTGCCTGCTGCACAATGAGACCAACTGGACCGACAAGATCCAGCCGGCCGCCTATTTCCCGGAAAACATCAAGATCCAGAACCTGCTGGAGGAACTGCGCCAGAAGCAGACCCATATGGCGGTCATCGTGGACGAATACGGCGGTACGCAGGGCATCGTCACGATGGAAGACATCCTGGAGGAACTGGTGGGAGAGATCTGGGACGAACACGACAAGGTCGTCGTGGATCACCGTCAGGTCGATGACAAGACGTTCGTGATCTCCGGTGCCATGGATCTGGATGAGTTTTTCGAACTCCTGGATGAGGAGGTCGACGAGGACGCGTATGAGTCTACCACCGTCAGCGGCTGGGTCAGTGAGATGCTGGAGAAGATGCCTGCAGCCGGTGATACATTTGAATTTCGCAACCTGACGCTGTTGGTACAGGTCGTCGCGGACCGTAAGGTCGAGCGGCTGCTGGTCGTGCGAAAGGAAGCGGCAGAGGAGAAGGAAGATGCCTGACGTATGGTTTCCCCATCTGGGGATCAAGATCGCTCATCTGAGCAGGACCGCTTTTACGATCTTCGGTTTGGAGATCGCCTGGTATGGCCTGATCATCGCCTTTGGCGTGGCCGCCGGCCTTGGCCTGGCCTGCCTGGTGGCGAAAAAGACGGGCCAGAAATCGGAAACGTATACGGATTTCATCATCTACGCGCTGATCTTTTCCATCCTTGGCGCGCGGATCTATTATGTGATCTTTTCTTGGGAGTATTACGCTAAGGAACCGCTGCAGATCTTCAACCTGCGGGGTGGCGGGATGGCCATCTATGGCGCGGTCATCGGTGCGGTCGCTACGGCTCTGATCTACTGCAAGATCAAAAAGTATGATACCTGGCTGCTCATCGATACGGCGATCCCGGGCCTGGCACTGGGGCAGGCGATCGGCCGCTGGGGCAACTTCTGTAATCAGGAGGTTTTCGGCGGTTATACCGATGGGCTGTTCGCCATGCGGCTGAACGTGGAGACGGCGGCGTATACCACGCCGGAGCTGATGGAGAAAGCCATCACCGAGGGCGGCGTCACTTATATCCAGGTGCAGCCGACGTTCCTGTATGAATCCGCCGGCAATCTGCTGTTGGTCATACTCATGCTGCTGCTTTGGAAGAAGAGAAAGACCCCGGGCGTCATCTTCTGTACATATCTGGTGGGCTATGGGCTCCTGCGGTTCGTCATCGAATATATCCGCACGGATCAGTTGATGCTTTGGGGGACGAACATCCCGGTCTCCATGGCGCTGTCCGCATTGCTGGTCATCGTCGGCATCGTACTGTACTTCGTGCTGCGGAAACGAAACAAAGCCTGACCGTCTCTTTCGGGACGGTCTTTTTTTGTGCCGTCATTTCGTGGAAAAAGCCCACCACATCGCTCCACCGGCGTGAAAAACAAACAAAATTGTGGTCCGAAACGATCACCATACAATATATAGTGAGAGGCCTGCACAGGCCTCTTTTTTGCATGCGAACATACGTTTTGAAGTGAAAATTTTTTCCAAAAATTTAAGAAAAAGTGTTGCAAAACCGTAATGTAGGCCTTATAATGGAATCACTTTGGAGGGAAGTGGTGCGAAGTGGAGCGTATCGGTCCCTGAGACGACACAGGAAGGTGGTGAGTGAAGCTTGTTCTACGGAGAATATCATCAGAATATCGATGACAAAGGCCGCGTCATCATTCCGGCCAAATTCAGACAGCCGTTGGGCACAGTCTTCTATATCACCAAGGATCTGTGGAATCAGGAAGATGAGCGCTGCCTGTGCATCTATTCCCAGGAAGAGTTCGACAAGCTTCGCGAAAAACTTGCCGGCCTCTCCCGCGGCCCCAAACAGAGCCGTGCCTTAAGCCGTGTATTCTATGCCAGTGTGCAGGACAGCTCCATAGACAAACAAGGACGCGTCCTCATCAGTGCGGATCTGAAAGACCATGCGGAACTGAACAGAGAGATCGTTTTCGTAGGTGTGGATGATCACATTGAGATCTGGAATCAGGAGAAGTGGGAACTTTACAATGAAGAATCCTTCGAGACGGACGATGAACTGGCCGAAAGACTGGGACAATTGGGAATCTGATCGTTAAAACGAGGGTGAGACTAAGTTGAGCGAGTACAAGCATGTATCCGTCTTACGTGAGGAGAGCATTGAAGGATTGCTGGTGACCGGCACCGGCACCTACGTCGATGGGACGCTGGGCGGTGCCGGACACAGCAAAGAGATCTGTCTGCGATTGAACGAGGGTGGCAGGCTGATCGGGATCGATCAGGACGAAGAAGCGATAGAAAACGGGAAAATAAAATTAGCTTCCTTCGGTGATAAAGTCACATTGGTGCGAGATAACTTTAAAAACATAAACACCATCCTGGACGATCTGAACATCGAGAAGGCTGATGGATTCCTGCTGGATCTGGGGGTTTCCTCCCGACAGCTGGATGAAGCAGAACGGGGCTTCTCGTATATGCAGGACGCGCCGCTGGATATGAGGATGGACCAAAGACAGACAAAAAGTGCATACGAGGTCGTCAATACATATCCTGCCGCGGAACTGGAACGGATCCTTCGCGACTACGGGGAAGAGCGATGGGCCCGCCGCATTGCCGAATTCATCGTCGATGCAAGAAAAGAAACACCGATACAAACGACCGGCGCGCTTGTGGAGATCATAAAAAAAGCCATCCCGAAAAAAGCGCGGGAAACCGGTCCACATCCGGCCAAAAGAAGCTTTCAGGCGATCCGCATCGAGGTCAACGGGGAATTGACTATACTAGAAAAAGCGATCTCGGACATGGTCGACCGCCTGAACACGGGGGGACGCATCTGCGTCATCACATTCCATTCCTTGGAAGACAGGATCGTAAAGCAAACATTCAAGACATTAGAAGATCCGTGCATTTGTCCCAAGGAGTTTCCGGTCTGTGTCTGCGGCCGCAAGCCAAAGATCAGGATCATTACAAAAAAACCGATCCTGCCGGGAGCAGAAGAGCTCGAGGACAATCCGAGAGCCCGCAGTGCCAAGCTGCGCATTGCGGAAAGAATATAGAAAGATAACAAGCAGCGAAAACGGGTAACAGGGAGGTGAGCAGCGTGGCGGAATCGAATGCAGTAGAAGCATTGGATAATTTTTTTGAAGATTGGGTTTCGGATATCGAGTACAATATCCTGCAGACTTCAGCCGTACCGGAACCGGTAGAGATACCGGTGCGCCCGGAGCCGAAACGTCGGGAACGCAAGGCGCCGCAGCGCAAGGTTCGTATCAGAACGCTGCCTGACAACAGACCTGTCAAGAAGACAGGCCGCGACAGAAGTAAAGGGCTGTTCTTGATCAGCGCATTCATCCTGCTGATCGGAGCTCTCAGTATCGTCGCATCCTACTCGGAAGTATATTCCAGAAAGGCCCGCGTCTCCGCTTTGAAAGAGGAGATCGAGGAGACCCGCCTGAGCACCGCGGCTGACGTCATCCGTGAGAATCCGATGCAGGACATGAGCGCACTGTACACGTACGCTGTAGATGAATTGGGCATGCAGGAGGCAGACAGTACTCATACGGTCTTTATCAGACTGCCGCAGCAGAGCTATACGGAGCTGCCGGCCGGGCCGCAGGAGCAGACCTCCAGAGTCCGATTCCACTGGTTTTCATAAAAATCAAGCCGCTTTCAGACAAAGCGGCTTATTTTACATATTACACCTTGGAGGCATATTCATGATCAGAAATAGAAACGAAGAAAAAGAGCTGCGCAATCTGCGGTTGATCATTGCGTTGCTGATCGTCTGCATGGGCGCTCTGTTCCTTCGTGTCGCCTGGATCAAGGCGGTACATGGCTCGGAATACGAGGTCGCGGCTGAGCAGCAGCAGATCCTGCAGACAGATACTACGATCCCTGCGCTGCGCGGCACGATCCAGGATATCAACGGTCAGACCCTGGCCAAGAGCGAGAGGGTCTACAACGTCATCCTGGACTGTAAGATGATCCGGGATGCGGATACGCCTCTGTTCAATTCTACGGTCGAAAAGATCGCGGAGATCCTGGAGGTGCCGGAATCGACCATCGATAAATTCCTGACCGAAGAATATGCCAACACGCGCTATAAACGTTTCGATGAGGGCATGCACATCTCATATTCCAAACAGCAGCTGCTGCAGCAGGCCATCGAAAAAGGTGATATCACCGGTATCTGGTTCGAAGAGGACGAAGAGCGGTCCTATATCAACGGTTCGCTGATGGCGCACGTGCTGGGGTTCAACGGCAGCTACGGCGTTGAACAGGAATATGATGAGAACCTGCGTGGTGTGGATGGCCGTCAGATGGTCGTTTCCAACAACGCCGGCAGTTTCGTCGAGGAATATGCGGCAGCCAAGGATGGCGATACCATCACGCTGACGCTGGACAGCACGCTGCAGTACTATATGGAGCAGCGTCTGCAGGCTGGTGTGCAGCGCTATGAAGCGATCTCAGGCTGTGCGGTCGCCATGAATCCGAAGACAGGTGCGATTCTGGGCCTCGCGGTCGTGCCCACATTCGATCTGAACAATGCCCTTACGGCCATCGGTGTGACTCCTGCGTTTACAAAAGAGTATGGTACACCGGAAAGCAACGAAGAATATTATCAGTATATCTGGAAAAACTACGCGATCAGCGATGCGTATGAACCCGGTTCGACCTTCAAACCGATCTTTGCTTCAGCAGCCCTGCAGGAAGCGGTCCTGG
>JAFVHC010000138.1 GCA_017474705.1 Bacillota bacterium | reverse complement strand
TGGTCTTTTCCGGAAACTCGGTACGCTTCTTTCTCTCATCATAGGGAACAGATTCAATGACGGAAAGGTTATGTTCCATGCAGACGAGATCACTGATTTTCTGAAGAGCAAGACCGGAGAAATAGAAGTTCCGAAACTTTCTGCTGCCATCCATTGCAGTGGAATTGAAAACGATGTGGTTATGAATATGAGCCCGATCCGTGTGGGTTGCTACGATGAATGAGTATGTACCGGCAGGTCTGTTCTTCCGATGTTCCATCAGGAAATGACATCTTGATCCGTCCTCCGTCGGGAATGCGGAACATCTCATTGTAGTCAGGATCGATAAATCGTATCCCCCGCTCCGCGCTCTTAAGATGATGATCCAGCCAGTCTTTTCGGTAGCAGTAACAGTACATGTTGTACTCGCCCTTATTGGGATTCAGCCGCAGCATGAATGAATGCTTCTCCATATCTGCCCGGAAAAAGAAGTTTCTCATTTCCTTATCACCGGCCGAGAGGTTGCTGTAGCAGTAATTGGCCAGAGCTTTCCGGTTCTTCAGGATATCACCGAACCGGCTGTCAAATCGGAGCGCATTGATCACAGCGTTCAGTTCGTTTTTGAACTCATCAGTCTTCAGATCATCCCTAAATCCGTTCCAGTTGGAGAAGAATCCTTCGCCATTGCTATCCAAATCAGCCCGCAGATAACCGATGTTTCCCGTCTGCATCCGGATCTGCTGGCTCTGGGTATAGGTATACATGCGTTCCGGTTCCGTCATCTTTCTGATATATAATTCCATATGCTGAGCCCTCCTCTCTTCAGAGATCCATGTTGCGGTCTCTTTTTCGTTTCCATTGCTCCAACAGTTTGATGATCGTATTCTGAATCTGTCTGGAACTGAAGTTTTTCGGAAAGTACTTTCTGATTTCATCCTCCCTAAAAGTAACCTTTCCAACTTCCTGTTTCTTTTCCTCACTCAGGATTTCACGGATAGCATCAGTGTCACATAGTCCCTTTTGACTGAGGTTTTTGAGGCGCTGTGCCTGAGAAAGCGATGGTGTAGCCTGAGCATATTCGATGGCATCCAGAAGATCCACCTGCTCCTGCTCCTTCAAATAGGATAATTCAACAGCAGGACTAAAGGCGATCTGTCGCTTATCGACCATTTCGAGGAGATCAGGAATGAGGTTTGTGAGGCGGATATATCGGTGAATTTGATTTCTACTTTCCCCCGAATCTTGCCCAATAATGTCTAGCGTCTGCAACTTCATCCCAACTTGGGATGAAGTTTTATCTCTTTTGATATCTGTTCGCTCACCCTGTCTTTTCATAGCTTCCAACTTCATCTTATACGCAAACGCTCTCTCGCTTGGCAGTATTTCCTCCCTCTGCAGATTACTGTCAACCATCAGTACCGTTGCCTGGTCATCATCCAGATCTCTGACAATAACCGGCACCTCCGTAAGTCCGGCCAGTTCAGCTGCATGAGCACGTCTGTGTCCTGAAACGATTTCATATCTGCCATCCTCTAAAGGTCTCGCAATTAATGGTGTTAGCACACCGAACTGAACGATGCTTTCAGTCGTTCGCAGCATCGCCTCATCATCAATAACTTTGAATGGATGATTCTTAAAAGGTTCCAACTGGTCTAATGGAATATGCTGAATCCGTTCCTGCTGACTTTCGGCCCTGCTTGCATCAGTCTGAAATATATCATCGTAACTGCTCAAGCTGATGTCTGCGCCTTTTTTCTGCACGCTGCATCACCTCCTCTGTCAGATTCGTATAAGCCTCTGCCACCTTCCCCTTTGGATCATGCAGAAAGATGCTTTTGCCTTCCGCACTGATCTCCGCAGCTTTAACGGATCGTGGAATCACTGTGTCATATACCTTGATCCTGCTACCATATGTCTCACGGATCAGATTACTGATCTCTCTTGCGTTTACCGTTCTGGCATCGACTAAGGTTAAAAGAATCCCTTCTATTCTCAGTTTTGGATTGATCTGTCTCCTTACCCGGCTGATCGTTCCCAGCAGCTGCTCCAAGCCCTTTGCCGACAGATAATTCGGCTGTACCGGGATGATCACCTGATCCGCCGCTGCCATTGCATTGATCGTAAGCATTCCCAGAGAGGGCGAAGTATCGATCAGTATATGATCGTACTCTTTTCGAAGGTTCTGCAGATGCTGCTTCAGTATTGTTTCCCTGCTCATTGCATTTACCAGAGAGACCTCCATACCTGAAAGTGTAATATCGGCAGGCAAAAGATCTACTCCTTCTGCGTGGTGAAGGATTCCTTCTTTCAAAGGCACCGGCTGATCCTGAAGTATTTGTGCCATAATATCAGATATCTTCACCGGGAGTTCGTCAGGATTTCTCCAGCCAAGGGCGATAGTCAGCGATGCCTGCGGATCCATATCGACAAGCAGCACCTTTTTTCCCTGTCTTGCCAGGCAGATACCCAGATTCTCGGCAGTCGTTGATTTCAGTACCCCGCCTTTCTGGTTAGTAATAGCCGTAATCAAAGCTTTGTCCTGCATTTACCTCTTCTCCTTCCCTCGAACCATACATATCATGATTCACCTTCGACTGATAATAGGCGCCCATCGTAGCAGGAGCGTTATACAGTGCCGTCAGAAGATACTGCTTGATATTCCGTACATCTGCTGTATTGGATCTCATTGTGTCCATCACGTACCGGATGTGACTGGAATTAAGCTTCATCAGTCTGCTCCGTACAACATCGGCAGGCCTGTCATCCCCGGCGATGCGAATGGTATCTCTGTTAGTACAGCAGGTTTCAACCAGCAGATCAAGGATCCCGTCCAGCATATCCTCTTTGTACGGATAGTCCGGTACAAGGTACTGGATCTCCAGAGCTTTTCTGAACCACGCTTCATACCTGCGATGGGTGTCCATCCCATCCTGATCCGGATGGATAGATCTATCAGTATCGGTATTATCAGTCTCTTTATTATCAGTATTATTTGTGTGTGATTTTGACACTTCCTGAGATGTCGTTTCTACATTTCCAGAAGTGTCATTTTGACACTCCAAGAAGTGTTGTTCCCCTGATTTATCCACCATGCGGATAAAGTTCTTCACATATATGATATTGGGCTTTCCCTGTCCCTGGCGCTTTCGCTCGATCAGCCCGGCTTTCTTCTCCAGTTCGTCCATAAGCTGAATTGCCTTTTTGTTTCCGCAAGACAGCTGTTCCATTACTTCATCAACGGTAAAAAAGATGTACACCCGGTTCTCCCTGTCCTTCCAACCGTTCTGAGCCGAAAGGGTGACACGGTCGAGCATTATTCCGTACAGGATCTTTGCATCTGCGGAAAGCCCCTTATACAAGACATTCTGGAACAGGATCTTGGGAACCCGATAGAAAGCGAACTGATTTCCTTCGGACCCATAGTAGTAATCCAACATGAATGCCATCACCTTCTCTCCATTTTTACCTATAACGCAAAAAGCTCAGCACTGATACGCGCTGAGCTGCCTATGAACCACATTTAACCGGTACAGACTGTGACAAACTGCGACAGATCCATACACGCTAAGTGATGGTTCATTTTTTATGATTGTGATTTTTCGAGATTTTTGACTTGCGGCTTTGAAAAGTACCGAAATCGCTGCTTTTCGACCCCTCGTTATTCTGACCAATAATCCCATCCGAAGCCCATAAAGGCAAAATTAACCCATTTTAACCCATATAAACTGTGACAAACCGGGTCAAAACACGACAGTCCGCGAGATAAAGAAAAACCCTGGAAACCGCTTGTTTCCAAGGTTTTTGGGCTCTTTTAACGCTTGCTGAACTGCGGAGCGCGACGGGCGGCTTTGAGGCCGTACTTCTTACGCTCTTTCATGCGGGAGTCACGAGTGAGGAAGCCTTCCTTTTTAAGGACGGCACGATACTCCTCGTCGGCTTTGAGCAGTGCGCGGGAAATGCCGTGACGGATAGCGCCAGCCTGGCCGGTGGTGCCGCCGCCATGGACGGTAACGTTGATGTCGAATTTATCGGTATTCTCGGTAGCGACCAGAGGCTGACGAACGATGGTCTTCAGGGTCTCAAGGCCGAAATACTCTTCGATGTCTTTTTTATTGATCGTGATCTTGCCGGTACCTGCGGTGAGGTAAACGCGGGCAACACTGGATTTTCTTCTTCCGGTGCCGTAATACTGTTTTGCCATGGTTTATATGCTCCTCTCTCTTATGCCTTGATGATCAGCTCTTCCGGCTTCTGGGCCTGATGGCCATGCTCCGGACCTGCATAAACCTTAAGCTTTTTGAACATTTCACGGCCGAGGGTGTTCTTCGGCAGCATGCCCTTTACGGCAACCTTGACTGCCAGTTCGGGCTTCTTCTGCATAAGGTCTTTGTAGACGGTCTCCTTAAGTCCACCCGGCTGTCCGGTATGGGTGCTGTAGACCTTCTGCTCCAGCTTTTTGCCGGTCAGTTTGACCTTGGAAGCATTGACGATGATCACATAATCTCCCATGTCCAGGAAGGGAGTATATTCCGGCTTGTTCTTGCCGCGCAGGATGGCCGCGACCTGGGATGCCAGGCGGCCCAGAGTCAGGTCTGTGGCATCGACCACGTACCATTTTCTCTCGATATTTTTTGCACTGGGCATAAATGTCTTCATGAGAAGGATCTCCTTATATTCTATTACTATAATACTATCAACAGACGCTGTGCGAAAAATTGGAACCGGGGCTAGTGGTTGCATTCCGCCGCACAGTCGTACTTGAATATAATATTACAACCGAATTGAAAAGTCAACAGTTTTTTCTTTGTTTTAGCGGGTTTTTTCGTATTCGACGCGCACTAAAGTCAGCCCTTTGGCAGGTGCTGTGGGACCGGTCAGATCCCGGTCTCCCGTGCGGAATGCTTCCTCGATGCAGGACACATCTCGTTTGCCGCAGCCCACGTCCAGCACGGTCCCGACGATGATCCGTACCATATTGTACAGGAACCCGTTGCCCGTCAATTCGATGAAGTGCATGTCCCCGTCATCGGCAGACACATAGGTCCTTGCTTCATAGATCGTACGCTCTGTGCTTTTCTCACTGCTGCCGGTGGAATGGAACGCAGCAAAATCATGCGTTCCTTCGATCGACTGCAAAGCCTGGGCGACCAGGTCCCAGTCGATCCGTCGATATTCCCGCACAGCGTACAAGCGCCTCTGCGGGGGTAATATATCCGCATCGTATACCGCATAACGATAAGTCTTTCGCTTCGCATCGTACCGCGGCTGAAAGTCCGGTTCCGCTTCCCATACATCCATGATACGGATCGTTTCCGGCAGGTTGGAATTGAGCGCTGCCATCAGACGCTCCACGGGAACTTCGTGCATAAGATCGAATGCCGCGACCTGCCCCTCCGCATGGACGCCGGCGTCGGTACGGCCGGACGCGATCAGATGTACCGGCTCGGCAAACAGCCGCTCTATGGTCTCCTCCACCACCTGCTGGATGGACAGGCCGTTTTTTTGCCGCTGCCATCCGGCATAGTCCGTACCATCGTATGCAATGCACAAGGCGATCCGTCGCGCACTCATGACATTAGACTCCTGATGATCGCCGGGATATCCGGCAGATGACGGGTCGCGATCAGCAGCGCCGCGAACAGGATCAATACCAGATAGGCGATATAGTCACGCTTCTTATACTTTAGTTCCTTCATGCGCGTTCTTCCGCTGTCACCGCGGTAGCAGCGGGCTTCCATAGCCGTCGCCAGTTCGCCGGCGCGGCGGAACGCGGACAGGAACAAAGGTACCAGGATCGGGATCATCGCTTTGGCGCGCTGTATCAGACGACCACTCTCGAAATCAGCACCGCGCGCCATCTGCGCCTTCATGATCTTATCGGTCTCTTCCAGCAGGATCGGAATAAAACGCAGTGCGATGCTCATCATCATGGCGATATCATGGACAGGGACGTGCAGTTTTTTCAATGGCCGCATCAAACGCTCGATACCATCCGTCAGCTCGATCGGGGTGGTCGTAAGCGTCATCAGCGAGGAACCGATGATCAGCAGGACCAGACGCAGGCCGATGAATAAAGCCTGATAGACGCCCTGTTTTGTGATCGTAAAGATCCAGAGGCGCAGCCACACTTCACCTTTTGTCATCAACATGTTCAGTATGACCGTGAACATGAGCAGGAACATGATGGCTTTCAAGCCCCGCAGAATGAACTTCAGCGGTACTTTGGAAAGGCGCACGACGCTCCCCAGGAAGAGGATGGCCAACGCGAAACCGATGAACGTCTTTACAAGGAACAATAAAACGATAAAGACCAAGGTGCTTACGATCTTGACACGCGGGTCCAATTTATGGATGATGGATCCGGAGGGATAATACTGACCGATGGTGATATCTCTAAGCATGGATCTGCCCTCCTTCGATCAGCGCATCGCGCATCTCCTCCACCGTAAGGATCGTCTTGGGCAGTTGGAACCCATGCTCCTTCAGACGCTCGTTCAGCTCGGTGATCTGTGGGATCCCCAGGCCGATGGAGATGAGGTCGAACACATGTGTAAAGACCTCCCGCGGCGTATCATCGTACCGCTTCTGTCCTTCCGCCATAACGATCAGACGGTCTACATAGCGGGCTACGTCTTCCATACTATGGGAGACCAGGATCACGGCAAGACCCAACGTGTCCCGCAAGGACTCGATCTGACTGAGGATCTCATCCCGGCCTTTGGGGTCCAGCCCGGCCGTCGGCTCATCCAGGATCAGGTATTCCGGTTCCATGGCCAGGACGCCCGCGATCGCAGCACGCCGCTTCTGTCCGCCGGAAAGTTCGAAGGGAGATTTCTCCCAGACGGACTCGGGCAGACCGACCACATGGAGCGCCTGCTCGACCCGGCGATCGATCTCTTCCTGGGGCAGATGCAGGTTGCGCGGACCGAATTCCACATCCTTACGCACCGTCATTTCAAAAAGCTGATGCTCCGGGTACTGGAAGACGAGTCCTACTTTCTGCCGGATCTGCCTCAGATCGGTCTCCTTGGCGAAAATATCGGTCCCATTGTACAGGACCGTACCGGACGTCGGACGGATCAGGCCATTCAGATGCTGGATCAACGTGGATTTGCCCGAACCGGTATGACCGATCAGTCCGATAAACTCACCCTTCTCGACGGTAAAGCTGACATCGTCCACTGCCTTCTTGCTGTAGGGCGTGCCTGCGTCATACCAATAGGTCAGGTTTTTGACTTCAATCGACATAAGGCCTCCACCATTTCTTCCACCGTCGTTATATCCGCCGGTATATCGATCCCGCTTTTGCGCAAGTCGTACGCCAGTTCCGTCATCTGCGGAACGTCCAGGCCGAGTGCTTTCATGCGGTCGACCTGAGCAAAGACTTCTTTCGGTGTTCCCTCAAGGACCGCTTCCCCGTGGTCGATCACGATGACCCGGTCGGCGCGGGCTGCTTCTTCCATATAATGTGTGATATGCAGGATCGTGATGTGTTCATCATGATTCAGCCGTTCCAGAGTGTCCATGACCTCTCTGCGGCCGGAAGGATCCAACATGGCCGTAGGTTCATCCAGGATGATGCATGCCGGTTTCATAGCCAATACACCCGCAATCGCTACGCGCTGTTTCTGCCCGCCCGACAAACGGTTGGGATCCCGATCTGCATACTTCCGCATGTTGACCGTAGACAACGCTGCATCGACGCGGCTGCGGATCTCCGAAGGCTCCACACCCAGGTTCTCCGGTCCGAAAGCCACGTCCTCTTCCACGATAGACGCAATGATCTGGTTATCAGGATTCTGGAAAATCATGCCCGCACTGCTGCGAATCTCCCAGATCTGCTCCTCAGATCTGGTATCGATCCCGTTGACCCATAAGGTCCCCTCTTCCGGGAACAAAAGGGCGTTGACGTGGCGCGCAAAGGTAGACTTTCCGGAGCCATTGTGACCCAGGATCGCGACCCACTCCCCCTTCTGCACCGAAAGGGTGACGTTCTTCAATACCTGATTGACGCCCTGCTTGTTACCCTCATCATCATATACGGGATAACTGAAGGACAGGCCTTCGGAACGAACCATAGTATTATTCATCCAATCCTCCTTGCAATCAGGCAGTATCGGCTTGAAAAGCCTCTGCCTTTTGCGAAAAAAACAGGTTGGGACATGCAAGCCCAACCTGTTTTACATTACATTACACCAATTCGATGATGACCATCTCGGCGCCGTCACCCTTACGCGGGCCAACTTTGACGATACGGGTGTAACCGCCCTTGCGGTTCTCGTATTTCGGCGCGATCTCGGCAAACATCTTCGCCGGCATATCGACTTTCTTGCTCTCGGTACGGATCTTCTGGCCATTCGCCGGAGTCTCCACGATCGGATAGAAGGTCTTGAGCATCTGACGACGAGCATTCAGGCGGGACGGCTTGTCCTTCTGAATGGTCTTGGTGATCTCTTCGTACTCGGTGACTTTCTTGCCATCGACCACGTTCTTGACACGGCGGCCGTCAGCGGTCTTCTTTGGGACCTTCTGCGTTACGGTCACGGTCTCATAATTGTCCTTTTCCTTAACAGCAAGGGTGATCAGACGCTCCGCGATCTTGCGGATCTCTTTGGCCTTGGTGTCGGTCGTGGTGATGCGGCCGTAATACAGCAGGTTCGTGACCTGGTTTCTAAGCAGTGCTTTACGCTGGGAAGAAGTTCTTCCAAGTTTTCTATATCCAGACATTGTTATATATCCTCCTGGTTTCTATAATATGACACTTTTTCAAGTGCATACCCGGTATTTGCTCTCTGTCACAGGACAGCAACAAACGCCGTAGCAGCATGAGATCATTCTTCGGATTTCTTCAGGGACAGACCCAGTTCCTGCAGCTTGTTCAGGACTTCGTCTAAAGACTTGCGGCCCAGGTTGCGGACCTTCATCATCTCTTCCTCAGTCTTGTTGGTCAGATCGTCAACATTGTTGATGTTGGCTCTCTTCAGGCAGTTGTAGGAACGTACGGACAGATCCAGTTCTTCGATGGTCATCTCAAGGACCTTCTCTTTGGTGTCCTCGCCCTTTTCTACCATGATCTCGGTGTTTTTCGCATTGTCGGACAGGTCGATGAACAGGGCCAGATGATCGTTGAGGATCTTCGCGGCCAGGCTGATCGCCTCATCCGGTTTGATGGTACCGTTGGTCCAGACTTCCATGGTCAGCTTGTCATAGTCGGTGATCTGACCGACACGCGTATTCTCCACCTGGAAGTTCACGCGCTGTACAGGCGTGTACAGAGAGTCGACAGGGATCACGCCGATCGGCTGATCATCGGTCTTGTTCTTATCAGCGCCAACATAACCACGGCCCTTGGTGATCGTGATCTCCATGTTCAAGCGGGAGTCAGCCCCGCCGCTGATCGTCGCGATCACAAGATCCGGATTGATGATCTCGATGTCCTGATCGACTTTGATATCAGAAGCATGGATCACACCTTCGCCTTCATACTCGATGTAAGCGGTATGTGGTTCATCACCTTCGCTCAAGTCTTTCAGGGCCAGGTTCTTCAGATTGAGGGTGATCTCGGAAACGTCTTCCTTGATGCCTGCGATCGTGGAGAACTCATGCAGCACGCCTTCGATCTTGACGCTGGAAATAGCAGCGCCAGGAAGGGAGGACAGCATGATACGGCGCAGAGAATTGCCCAGTGTTGTGCCATAGCCTCTTTCCAAAGGCTCCACGACGAAACGCCCGTAGGTGCCTTCGTCGTTGATCTCCATCACTTCAATGCGCGGTTTCTCAAATTCTAACACAGAGGGCCTCCTTAATTTTCAAAAATCGAATTCCTAAGCCAAATAAGATGACTGAAACAGGGATATTATTTGGAGTACAACTCGACGATCATCATGACGTCGACAGGAACGTCGATCTGCTCTCCTCGCGGAAGCGTGGTCACAGTACCCTTAAAGTTTTCTTTATCAACATCAACCCATTCGGGGGTCAGTCTTCCTTCAGTAGCGGCCGCGATGTCCTTGAAACGCTGCATGGACTTGGATTCCTCACGGATCTCGATGACATCACCGGCTTTGACCAGGTAGGACGGAATATTGACGCGCTTGCCATTGACGGTCACGTGCTTGTGGCCGACGATCTGTCTTGCTTCACGACGAGTTCTTGCGAAGCTCATGCGGAAGATGACGTTGTCCAGACGGCTCTCGAGGAGGACCATCAGGTTCTCACCCGTCATACCCTTCATACGTTCTGCCTTCTCGTAGTAGTTACGGAAAGGTCTCTCAAGAACGCCATAGATAAATTTTGCCTTCTGCTTTTCACGCAGCTGCAGACCGTATTCAGACATTTTACGGTTGCTTCGGGTCAGAGTTCTTTTGGATTTTTTGCTGTATCCCAGTACGATGGGATCCAGGTCGAGGGATCTGCATCTTTTCAATACAGGTGTTTTATCAACTGCCATAATGGCTCCTTTCGAATTCTATCGCAGAACGATTTTCTGCGGTTGTTGTTTACAATCCGGGGCATAGGGCCCGGACCTTCATCCAATAGGTATATGTGCGGTCCTTATACGCGGTCGTGGATCAGACGCGGCGGCGTTTCGGCGGACGGCAGCCGTTATGCGGAACGGGGGTCACATCGCTGATGGCGGTAACTTCCAGACCAGCAGCCTGCAGTGCACGGATGGCAGCCTCACGGCCGGAACCCGGACCCTTTACCATAACTTCAACAGTCTTCAGACCATGCTCCATAGCAGCTTTCGCAGCGGTCTCAGCGGCCATCTGTGCAGCATACGGAGTATTCTTACGAGAACCACGGAAACCCAGTCCGCCGGCACTCGCCCAGCTCAGAGCGTTACCCTGTGTATCGGTCAGAGTGACGATCGTGTTATTGAATGTAGACTGGATATGCGCCTGACCTTTTTCGATATTTTTACGATTGCGGCGGCGTACGATCTTTTTAGCAGTTCTTTTCGGTGCCAAAATCTTATCCTCCTAATTTGCTGAATTACTTCTTCTTGTTCGCCATGGTCTTACGGGGACCTTTGCGGGTACGTGCGTTAGTCTTGGTTCTCTGACCACGGACCGGCAGGCTTCTCTTATGACGAAGACCACGATAGCAGCCGATCTCAGTCAGACGCTTGATGTTCAGCGCGGTCTCTCTTCTCAGATCACCTTCAACAAGTGTGGTGGCATCCATGACTTCACGGATCTTGGAGACCTGCTCATCGCTGAGGTTCCGAGCGCGGATATCCGGATCGACGCCGGCTTCCTTCAGGATGCGCTGGGAGGTCGACAGACCGATACCATAGATGTAGGTCAGCGCGATCTCGATGCGTTTCTCGTTGGGTAAATCAACACCAGCTATACGTGCCATGTTTATATCCTCCTATTAATTCTTAGCCCTGTCTCTGCTTGTGCTTCGGATTCTCGCAGATGACCATGATGCGGCCTTTGCGCTTGATAATCTTGCACTTCTCGCAGATCGGTTTTACAGATGAACGTACTTTCAAAGCTCTCGCTCCTTTCTTTGATGGCGGCTCACTTAGCGCGCCAGACGATGCGGCCTTTTGTTAAGTCGTAGGGAGAAAGCTCGATCGTTACCTTATCTCCCGGTAGTATTTTGATGTAATTGGTCCGCAGTTTGCCGCTGATATGGCCGAGCACCCGGTGCCCGTTCTCCAGTTCTACCTGGAACATGGCATTGGGAAGCTTTTCAACTACGATGCCCTCTACTTCTACTACATCGCTTTTTGACATTTTTACCTCCGATTTTCCCGTTTACAGACGAGTGAGTATCTCATACCCGTCCGAGGTGATCAATATTGTATTCTCATAATGCGCCGATAATGATCCGTCTCGTGTGACGGCAGTCCATCCATCATCCAGGATGCGGATAGCTGCGCTGCCCCGGGTGATCATCGGTTCTACGGCTAATGTCATACCTGCCTCAAGCCGCGGACCGCGGCCAAAGGGCTTATAATTCGGGATGGGCGGTTCCTCGTGCATCTCGGTCCCGATCCCATGTCCGACATATTCTTTGACGATGCCTAAGCCATAGCTTTTCGCATGTTTCTCTATCGCGGCTGAGATCTGATACAGATAACAGCCTGCCCTGGCGTATGCCATGCCTGCGAAGAAGGATTCCTCCGTGCGCCGGACCAGGTCCAGTGCTTCCTCGGAAACTTCTCCAACGGCAAATGTACGGGCGCCGTCTCCATGATAGCCGCCGATATAAGCGCCGACGTCGATGGAGACGATGCTGCCTTCCTTCAGGACCGTTTCAGCCCTGGGAATGCCGTGGACGATCTCCTCGTCCACAGACGCACAGATGCTGGCAGGATAGCCATGATAGTGCTTGAAAGAGGGTGTTGCGCCGGCGGATCGGATGATCTCTTCCGCGATCCGGTCGAGCTCCAAAGTGCTGATCCCCGGCCGCACCTCACTTTTCATTGTATCGAGCACCATCGCCACGATGCGGTTGGAAACACGCATTTTTTCTACAGCCTCCGCGTCTTTCACGCGGATCGCGCTGCGGGAACGAAACGGCACTTAAGTTATGCCTCCAGCTTGGCGATGATGGCATTTGTTACTTCTTCGACGGAAAGGGTACCATCGACGGCGACCAGCTTATCCTGCTTGCCATAATGGTCGATCAGGGGCTGGGTCTGGTCATGATAGACCGTCAGACGCTTCAGCACGGTCTCCGGCTCATCGTCCTTGCGGATGATCAGCTCGGCTCCGCAGCGGTCGCAGAAGCCTTCTTTTTTGGGAACTTTCCATTCCGTATGATACGGTTCGCCACAGCTCGGGCAGACTCTGCGTCCGGCCATGCGCTTGACGATGTCCTCATCCGGAACTTCTACATCCACAGCGGCGTCGATCGCGACTTTCTCATCCAGAGCTGCTGCCTGGTTGAGGGTACGCGGGAAACCATCCAGGATGTAACCATTGACACAATCTTCCTGCGCGATCCGATCCATGACCAGATCCACAGTCAGTTCATCCGGTACCAGAAGACCTTTGTCCATGTACTCTTTGGCTTTGAGGCCCAGCGGGGTCTCAGCCTTCAGATTGGCTCGGAAGATATCTCCGGTAGAGATGTGCGGGATGCTGTAATGTTCTGCCAGCCTGGTTGCCTGGGTGCCTTTGCCGGCCCCGGGAGCTCCTAAAAGGATCAGTTTCATGGTATTGCTCCTTTCCCATAAGCTTGGAAATCGCCGAAGGCGATTTGGCATGCACCGCAGGGATCTTGTTTTAGCGATCCTGCGATGGTGCATGTGCTCCTTTCCTGTTGAAGGATCATCTATTCAGGAATCCTTTATGATGACGAAGTACCAACTGACTTTCGATCTGCTTCATGGTCTCCAGTGCGACGCCGACAACGATCAGGAGAGAAGATCCGCCGATCGACAGGTTGGCGATACCGAAGAACCGCTGCATCAGTACAGGGATCGTAGCGAGGATCGCCAGGCCGATCGCACCGATGAAGGTGATGTACTTGGTGACTCTCTTGAGGTAATCCGCGGTCGGACGGCCGGGACGGATACCCGGAACGAAGCCACCGCTCTTCTTCATGTTATCCGCAACTTCTACGGGATTGAACTGGATCTGTGCGTAGAAGAAGGTGAACGCGATGATCAGCAGGGCGTACAGCGTGGCGCCGAACGGATGTGAAGTGCTGATCCAGTTGAGCGCCTTGCCCCACCAGCCGGTCGGGTTCGCCGTGAAGAAAGATGTGATGATGCTCGGGAAGCTGATCAGAGAGACCGCGAAGATGATCGGGATAACACCGGCCATATTGACACGGATCGGAAGGTTCGTGGAGTTTCCGCCATACTGCTTGCGGCCCTGCATACGCTTCGCGTACTGGATCGGTACACGGCGCTCAGCCAGGGACAGCATTACGGTGAAAGCCACGATGATGACAAAGGCAAGCACGAGCAGCAGCAGCTTCCACCAGGGAAGATTATAGCTGAACAGACCAGTGATCATCGCAGGTACGCGGGACAGGATGTTCGCGAAGATGATCAGGGAGATGCCATTGCCGATACCGTTTTCGGTGATGTTTTCGCCGATCCACATGATGAACGCGCTGCCGGCGGTGAAAGCCAGAACGGATACGATCATAGCCCAGCCACGGCCGACCTGACTGATCAGACCGGAACGCAGGCTGAAGGTGATCGCGAAAGCCTGGATCAGAGCCAGAACGACGGTCAGCCATCTGGTATACTGTGCGATCTTCTTACGACCTGACTCACCGTCTTTCTGGATCTCTTCCAGAGCCGGGATGGCGATGGCGAGCAGGCTCATGATAATGGATGCATTGATATAGGGAACGATACCCAGCGCAAACAGGTTCATGTTCTGGAAAGCATTACCGGACATGATGTTGAACAGCTGCATGGCACTGCTTTCCTGACTGAAGATACTGTCCACGAGGTCGGCACGCAGCAGCGGGTTCGGCATGACCGATCCCAGACGAACCAGCGCCAGCATGGCGATGGTGTAGAAGATGCGTCTGCGCAGGTCCTCTATTTTAAAAGCATCTTTAACTGCATTAAACAAGGTTACGTCCTCCTCTTGCAAAGATAGGAGATTATTCAACCGTCTCCGCGGTGCCGCCTGCAGCCTGGATCTTCTCGACTGCGCCGGCGCTGAAAGCATTGACCTTGACGTTGAGCTTCTTGGTAAGCTCGCCGTTGCCCAGGATCTTAACGCCATCACGCGGTTTGCTGATAATGTTCTTCTCAAGCAGAGCTGCTACTGTAACTTCAGCGCCATCCTCAAAGATGTTCAGACGATCCACGTTGATCGACACGATGTCCTTCGTGTTGCGATTGGTGAATCCTCTCTTCGGGATACGTCTGTACAGAGGCATCTGACCGCCTTCGAAACCAGGACGTACACTGCCGCCGGAACGGGCCTTCTGACCCTTGTGACCGCGGCCGGAGGTCTTACCGTTACCGGAACCATGTCCGCGTCCGACTCTCCAGGAACCCGCCTTGGAGCCTTCCTGCGGCTTTAAATCCGTGATCTTCATGATATTTCCTCCTTATTCCTCAATCTCTTTAACTGTGACAAGGTGCTCGACCTTCTTGATCATACCGCGGACAGCAGCGTTGTCAGGCATGACAACGGTCTTGTGCATTTTGTAAAGGCCCAGGGCTTTTACAGTCGCACGCTGCTTCGGGATGCAGGCGATCGGGGACTTTGTTAATGTGATTGCTAATTTAGCCATTGCTTTGGTCCTCCCTTAACCAAGAATTTCCGCAACGGACTTGCCGCGCAGACGCGCAACTTCTTCCGGAGTCTTAAGCTGTTTAAGACCTTCCATCGTAGCTGCTACGACGTTGTTCTTGTTGTTGGAACCCAGGGACTTGGTACGGATGTTGCGGATGCCGCACAGTTCGAGAACGACACGAGCAGGACCGCCGGCGATGATACCGGTACCTTCTGCAGCCGTCTTCAGCAGTACGGAAGCGCTTCCGAAGTTGCCCAGCTGATCGTAATAAATGGAATCCACATCATTGCGGGCTACCGTGATCAGGTTCTTCTTCGCGGACTCTTCACCCTTGCGGATGGCATCCGGAATTTCGGTGGACTTACCGAGACCATAACCAACATGACCCTTTCTGTCGCCGACGACGACCAGAGCAGTGAATTTCATATTGCGTCCGCCCTTAACGACCTTCGTAACACGTTTGATCGTTACAACGCGGGACTCCAGATCTTCTAAAGTATTTGGATCGATTCTATCCTTTTTCATGCGTAGCCTCCTGTTTTAGAATTGCAAGCCGGCTTCACGAGCCGCATCTGCAAGAGCCTGGATCTTTCCGTGATACAGGAAACCGGCACGGTCGAAGATCACTTCATTGATGCCTTTTTCGATCGCACGTTTTGCAACCAGTTCTCCTACGGTCTTGGCCGCCTGCGTGTCGTTCGTCTTTTCAAGCTGAGCGCGGACTTCCTTCTCAACGGTGGAAGCGCTCACCAGCGTGTTTCCGCTCTTATCGTCGATGATCTGAGCATAGACGTGCATGTTGCTGCGGAAAACGGTAAGACGCGGGCATTCAGGTGTTCCGATCAGGTGTTTACGCATTCTATAGTGCTTTTTCGCACGATTTGCCTTTTTGGAAGGTTTGCTAATCATTGAATTGTCACCCCTTTATCTTACTTACCGGTCTTGCCCTCTTTACGACGGATCACTTCGTCAGCATACTTGATGCCTTTGCCCTTATAGGGTTCCGGCGGACGCTTGAAGCGGATCTCGGCCGCAAACTGGCCAACCTTTTCTTTATCGATACCGATGACACGGATCACGTTGGTACCTTCGACGATGGTCTCGATACCTTCCGGATCTTCCATTTCTACCGGATGGGAGTAACCCAGTGTCAGGTTCAGTTTTTTGCCCTGCTTGGCTGCACGATAACCAACACCGTTGATTTCGAGCTTCTTCTCATAACCCTCGGTCACGCCGACGACCATGTTGTGTACAAGGGCGCGGACCAGACCGTGCATGGCTCTGAATTTCTTAAGATCATTCGGACGCTCGCAGATCAGCTCAGCGCCTTCCTGTTTGATGGTGATCCCTTCCGGCATCTGCTTTTCCAGGGTTCCCTTCGGGCCCTTAACAGTGACCAGGTTGGTATCGGAGATCTTGATCTCAACACCTGCCGGGATCGCAATAGGTAATTTTCCGATTCGAGACATTGTTACACCTCCTGATTTACCATACAAACGCCAGCACTTCGCCGCCGACGTTCTGCTTGCGGGCTTCTTTATCGGTCAGGATGCCCTTGTTCGTAGAAATGATCGCAATTCCCAAACCGCCCAGAACCTTCGGCAGTTCGTCTTTGCCGGCATATACGCGAAGACCCGGTTTGGAGATCTTCTTGATACCGGAGATGACCTTCTCGTTCTTGTCTTTGCCGTATTTCATGGTGATGCGGATCGTGGTGAAGTTTCCTTCTTCCACCAGATCGTATTTCTTGATATATCCTTCTTCGACCAGAATGTCAGCGATAGCCTTCTTCATCTTGGAAGAGGGGACGTCCACGGTCTCATGCTTGGCCGTATTGGCATTGCGGATACGTGTGAGCATATCAGCAATAGGATCGCTCATTGTCATGTGACTTTCCTCCTTATCAACTTCTATCTGTCCGGATTACCAGCTGGCCTTCTTGACGCCGGGGATCTCACCCTTGTAAGCCAACTCACGGAAACAGACGCGGCAGATACCGTATTTACGCAGAACAGAGTGGGGACGTCCGCAGATCTTGCAGCGTGTATAGGCACGTGTAGAGAATTTCGGGGCCTTCTTCTGCTTGATTTTCATGGATGTTTTTGCCATAATTTCCTCCTAGCTCCGGGCTTACTTCTCAAAAGGCATGCCCATGAGGGTCAACAGTTCTCTTGCTTCTTCGTCGGTCTTGGCCGTAGTTACAAAAATGATGTCCATACCGCGGACCTTGTCCACCTTATCGTAGCTGATCTCCGGGAAGATGAGCTGCTCTTTGATACCCATAGCATAGTTGCCACGGCCATCGAAGGCGTTCGGGTTTACACCGCGGAAGTCACGGACTCGGGGCAGCGCGAGGCTGATCAGACGATCCGCGAAATCATACATCTTGGTGCCGCGCAGGGTCACCTTGCAGCCGATGGTCATGCCTTCACGCAGCTTGAAGTTCGCGATGGACTTCTTCGCCTTGGTGATGATCGGCTTCTGACCGGCGATGATGGTCATGTCATTGACCGCACCTTCCAGTGCCTTCGGATTTTCCTTCGCTTCGCCGACGCCCATGTTCAGGACGATCTTCTCAAGCTTCGGAACTTCCATGATA
>JAFVHC010000137.1 GCA_017474705.1 Bacillota bacterium | reverse complement strand
GGCGGCAGCAGTTCCATCATGGATGTGACCGCAGCACTGTACTTCAAGCACATGCGCGTCTTTGCGGATCCCAAAGATCCACGCCGTGACCGCTGCGTCTTTTCCAAGGGGCATGCCGTATTAGCGCAGTACGCAGCTTTCGCAGAACTCGGTTATGTCAGCTATGATGATCTGCCGAAGGTCAAAACTCTGGATGGCACCCTGCAAGGACATCCGGATATGGATCACACGCCCGGCATCGAGGCAGTAACCGGTTCTTTAGGCCAGGGATTGAGCGTTTCTCTGGGCATGGCTTTCGGGCTGCGCCTGGACGGCAGTGATTCACGCGTCTTCTGTGTCGTGGGTGACGGTGAATTGAACGAGGGACAGATCTGGGAAGCGGCTATGGCCGCAGCTGCCCATAAAGTGGACAACCTGGTCGCCATCGTAGACCGCAACAAAGTCCAGGCGACCGACAAGACCGACAAGGTCCTGATCAACGATAAGATCGCGGAAAAATGGGCTGCTTTCGGATGGAACGTGATCGAGATCGATGGCCATGATATGGTCCAGATCCTCGATGCACTGGATGCGGCCAAGGCCTGTAAAGGTAAACCGACAGCCATCATCGCTGATACGATCAAAGGCAAGGGCTTCCCATTTGCCGAAGGAAAAGCCGCCTATCACAACGCGGCCATGAATGAAGACGAATACCGTCTGGCACAGGAGCTGGTCGAGAAAATGAAGGAGGAGGCGTAACCATGAGTAACAAGAATATGCGTGTAGGCTACGGTGAAGCGCTCCTTGATCTTGGACGGACCAATCCTAAGGTCGTAGCTTTGGAAGCCGACCTTGGCAAAAGCACCATGTCCAATATGTTCGGCGCGGAATTCCCGGATCGGTATTTCCAGATGGGCATTGCGGAAGCGAATATGATCTCTGCGGCAGCCGGCCTGGCTTTGACGGGGCATATCCCCTTTGCCAGCAGCTTTGCGGTCTTTGCCTCCGGCCGTCCTTATGACCAGATCCGCTCCTCCGTGGCGATCCCTCGCCTGAACGTAAAGATCTGCGGTTCTTCTGCCGGCCTTTCTGATTTCGGCGATGGTAAAACACATCAGTCCGTGGATGATATCGCGCTGATGCGCGTCCTGCCCAACATGACCGTACTCTCCCCCGCGGACTATTATGAAACCAAGAAGATGATCGCCGCGATGGCGGAGATCCCGGGTCCCTGCTACATCCGCGTGAACCGCAATGACCTGCCGAACGTGACCGCAGAGGCCGATCCCTGGATCTTCGGCAAAATACAAGAGCTGAAAGACGGCTCGGACGTCGTCATCTTTGCGACAGGCTTCATGGTTTACCAGGCACTGGAAGCCGCAAAGACACTGGAAGCTGAAGGGATCTCCGTAAAAGTCATCAACGTACACACGATCAAACCTTTGGACGCGGAAGGCGTTTGTGCCGCCGCCAAAGGCATGAAACTGGCGCTGACCGTTGAGGAAGCCTCCATCATCGGCGGCATGGGTTCCGCCGTTTGTGAAGCTCTCGCCGATGGCCCGGATGACAGCCGGATCCGCGTACACCGCATCGGTATCCAGGATACCTTCGGCACGTCCGCACAGAAGTATGAAGAATTGCTGGAAGCCTATCATCTGACACCGGAGGATATCGCCTCCGCGATCCGTGATAGAATCAAATAAAAGGAGAAGGATCATATGAAAATCGGATTTATCGGACTGGGCATCATGGGCCGTCCTATGGCCAAAAATCTGTTGAAAGCCGGCTACGACCTGATCGTTGCCGATAAGTTTGCTGCCGATGCGGTTGCGGATGTTGCATCCTGCGGTGCACAGGCGGCAGCGAGCAACAAGGAAGTCGGCGCCGCGGCGGATATCCTCATCACCATGGTCCCAAACTCCCCGAATGTGATGGAGGCCCTCTTTGGTGAAGACGGTGCTGCCGCAACTTTAAAGCCCGGTACCATCGTCGTGGACTGTTCCTCCATCAGCCCGATCGCGAGCCGTGAAATCTGTGCAAAGCTCGCGGCACAGGATGTTGAAATGCTGGACGCCCCGGTCTCCGGCGGTGAACCTAAAGCCATCGACGGCACCCTGGCTTTCATGGTCGGCGGTAAACAGGAAGTCTTCGATCAGTGCAAACCGATCCTCGAGAAAATGGGCTCGTCCGTGGTCCGCTGTGGTGATATCGGTGCGGGCAACGTGACAAAGCTCTGCAACCAGATCTGCGTCGCTGTCAACATCGCCGCTTTGGCAGAGGCTCTGACCTTGGGCCAGCTGGCTGGTGTCGAACCGGAGAGCATTTTCGAAGCCATCAAGGGCGGTCTGGCCGGCAGCACGGTCATGAATGCCAAGGCCCCGATGATGATGGACCAGAATTTCAAACCCGGATTCCGCATCGATCTGCACATCAAGGACCTGAACAACGTCGTCGATACCGCAAAAGCGGTCGACTCCCCCATCCCGCTGACCCAGTCCACTTTGGAGATGATGAAGATCCTCCATCGCGATGGTGACGGTTCTCTGGACCACAGCGCACTGCTGAAATACTATCAGAAACTGACCGGCGAGATCCTGCACAGATAACAT
>JAFVHC010000136.1 GCA_017474705.1 Bacillota bacterium | reverse complement strand
GTACAGCCTGGAAACAGATCAAGCTGCACTGGCAATGCTACCTCATGCTGCTTCCTCCGTTCATCGTTCTGATTTTGTTCTCCTATTGGCCGATGTTCGGTATCTTGATCGCTTTTAAAAATTACCGTGCAGTCAATGGTATCCTGGGCAGTCCCTGGGCGCAGCCATGGTACTATTACTTCAAGAATTTCTTCGGCACTCGCGATTTCGGCCGTCTGCTGAAGAACACACTGGGCATCAGCATCTATCACCTGCTTGCCGGTTTCCCGTTCCCCATCATTCTGGCTCTTGCTTTGAATGAATGCCGTAACATGCGTTACCGTAAAGTCGTTCAGATGGTCACCTATTCTCCGTATTTCATTTCTACGGTCATCCTGGTCTCCATCATCACCATGCTGTTCTCGCAGAAGACAGGTCTGGTCAACAACTTTATCGTCAAGTTCGGTGGGGATCGTTATCCTTTCCTGAGCGAGCCGAAAGCTTTCAAGCATCTGTACGTCTGGTCCGGCATATGGCAGGGCACAGGTTTCAGTTCTGTTTTGTATATAGCAGCCTTGGCGGGCGTCGATCCGTCACTGCATGAAGCAGCTGAGATCGACGGTGCCTCCCGCCTGCAGCAGATCTTCCACGTAGATATCCCCGGCATCATGCCGACCATCATCATCACGCTGATCCTGAACTGCGGTTCTGTCATGAGCGTTGGTTATGAGAAAGTCTACCTGCTGCAGAATACGCAGAACATCTCCACTTCAGACGTTTTCAGTACCTACATTTACCGCATGGGTCTGCAGCAGGCACAGTACAGTCTTGCAACGGCTGTCAACCTGTTCAACTCCGTCGCCAACATCATCATCATCACGTTGGTCAACTGGATCGCTCGCCGTGTCGGTGAGACGTCGCTGTGGTAAGGAGGGGTCGCAATGGCAAAAAAGAGTAATAAGATCAAGCTGAGTAAAGGCGACCGCACGTTTACGATCATCAACTATACGATCCTGACGATCGCAATGCTCATCGTCCTGTATCCGATGATCTTCGTCGTATCCGCCTCTTTCTCCAACGCAGTTGCCGTTAAAGCGAACAAGGTCTGGCTGTGGCCCGTCGGCTTCAACCTGGAAGGCTATAAAGCCGCGTTGAAACATCCGCTGCTGTTCAGAAGTTTCTGGAACAGTGTCAAGGTCACGGTCATCGGTACGCTCACCAACATGGTGCTGACGTTCCTGGTCGCTTATCCGTTGTCCATCCGCGGCCTGTGGGGCAAGACAGTGCTTACCTGGCTGTGGACGTTCACCATGCTGTTCTCCGGCGGTATGATCCCTCTGTACTTGGTCGTGCAGAGACTGGGTCTGCTGGATACCTTCACCGCGTTGTTCCTGCCTGGTGCGGTCTCTGTTTACAACATGATCATTGCCCGTACCAACATCCAGAGCATCCCGTACGATATGTACGAATCCGCACAGTTGGACGGCTGTACAGACTTCCGTTATTTCCTGCAGTTCGTACTGCCGCTGTCCAAATCCATCCTGGCCGTTCTTACTCTGTACTACGCGGTCGGACATTGGAATGGTTACTTCGCGGCTATGATGTACCTGACCTCCAAGGAGAAGTTCACATTCCAGCTGATCCTGCGTGAGATCATCATCAACAACACCGTCGATCCTACTCAGATGCTCAGCGCGGACGTCCTGCTCCGCAAACAGGGTCTTAAGGACCTGTTGAAGTACTCCACGGTCGTTGTCGCGACCGTCCCCATGATGATCGTATACCCCTTCGTACAGAAGCATTTCGTCAAGGGCGTTATGATCGGTTCCATCAAGGGTTAAAGTTATTGTATGTCGTATGCAGGAACTGTAATCCCAGCGGTATCCTGCGTATCACATAGATTATTGTTTCAATCTTTCATTCTTGCAGAAAGGAAAAAAGTAAATGAAACGTTTATTAGCTCTTTTGTTAGCTTCTCTTATGGTCGTTGCTCTTTTCTCCGCTTGCTCCAAGAAAGCTGATGAGCCGAAGGACGAGCCCGCAAAGGAAGAGACCAAAGAAGAAACCAAAGAAGAAACCAAGGAAGAGGAAGCTCCTGCTGAAGAAGCTCCCGCTGAAGAAGCGCCCGCAGAAGAAGGCGGCGTTCAGATGAGCGCGAACGGTGAAGTTCCGATCGTCTCCGACAAGATGGAATTCACTGTTAACTGCCGTCAGGTTTCCAACGTTCTTGATATGCCCACCAACGAATTCGTTCTGTGGCTGGAAGATGTTACCAACATCCATATCAACTACGAGATGACTCCGGAAGATTCCATTTCTGAGAAGACCAACCTGATCCTGGCCTCCGGTCAGTATCCGGAAGCTTTCCAGTATTCCGCGATCAACACCACTCTGCAGGTTAAGTATGGTGCTCAGGGCGCTTTCGTCGACCTGGCTCCGTACTTCGATCAGTATGGCTACTATGTCAACGAAGCTTATGCTGCTACGACCTACCTGCCGAAGGCTATCACCACTCCCGATGGCAACATCTATTGCATCGCCGGCGTTAACGAGTGCTATCACTGCTTCCATGCCGGCCGCTCTTGGATCAACGACGTCTGGATGCAGGATCTGAAACTTGAGACTCCTGAGACCATCGATGCTCTGCATGACGTTCTGGTTGCTTTCCGTGACAACGACTGCAACGGTAACGGCGATGCTTCCGATGAGATCCCGATGATCGGTACTGGTTACAACAACGGCACCTGGAACGGTTACACCGCGAACTGGATCCTTGAGTCCTATCACTATGATGACTACAACATGGAAACCGCGATCCGCGATGGTCATGTCTCCTATGAAGCTATCACCGACGAATACAAAGAAGGCGTTGCCCTGATTCGTGACTGGGTTGCTGAAGGCCTGATCGATAACGAGTTCCTGTCCATCACTGGCGATGAACTGTCTGCTATCGGTATGCAGGAAGACCCGACCATCGGTCTGGCGATCGCTGCTCTGTGGTGGCCGGCAGTTGGCCAGATGCAGATCACTGATTCCAATGGTCTGTTCCGTGAGCGTAACTACAAGGCTCTGTCCAACGTAGAAGGCCCGCACGGCGTACGCAACACCCTGTCTGATACCGAAGGTATCGGCGGTAACCTGGTCATCACCTCTGCTTGCCATGCTCCGGAAGTTCTGTTCCGTTGGGCTGACTATCAGCTGTCTGACGAAGCTTCCATCCGTGCCTATGCTGGTTCCTATGAGCACAGCGTAAGCGAGCCTGATGAAGGCGCTCTGGGTATCAACCGTGAGCCGGCTCTGTACAAGATCGAAATGGGTTCCGACCATGCTATGGCCGACACCAATGAGAACTGCGATAACGTTGCTATCTCCAACAAGTCTGGCCGTATCCGTCTTGGACAGCAGACCGATTGGGATGATCCGGAAGCTTACTGGGATTCCGAAGCTCGTCTGTATGTTGATACCTACGAGTACTTCGCTCCGTTCGATGCGACCGATCAGCGCGTTCCGACTCTGGTTATGAACGAGGAAGATTCCAACCTTCGTTCCGAGCTTGAGACTCCGATCCGTGACTATCAGCGTGAGTGGCTGAGCTACTTCGCTCTGGGTCAGAAGGATCTGGATGCTGACTGGGATGAGTACGTCTCCGGTTTCGATGGACTGCGTCTGCAGGAGTACGTCGAGCTGCTTGACAAGTACTATCAGATTGAGTACGTTAACGCGTAATTTCTGATCTGGACCAAGTCATCAGACACGATCTATATCTTAGTTTAGCTCTGGGATGCTAAACGACAATAAGCTGCCGTACACGCTTCGTGTACGGCAGTTTTATCTCTGTGCTCGATAATCAGGATAAGGAGGGGACTTGTCACAGATAATATTTACAGAAGCACAGCTGAAGGTGATCAGTCATGCAGAAGGACCCTTGCTGGTCACAGCTGGTCCGGGTTCGGGAAAGACGACGGTACTGACGCATCGCCTCGTTACCATGATCCGCGATCACAAGATCGATCCGGAAAAGATCCTTGTGATCACTTTGACACGCGCTGCGGCGAATGAAATGCGACAGCGCTTTTTTGCGTTGATGGAGGATGAAAGCCTCCCGATCGTGATCACAACTTTCCATGCGGCATTCCTTGGTCTCTTACGTCAGGAGCATATAAAGGACCGTATTCTGACCGAAGAAGAAGCGATCGAATGGGTCCACACATATCTGACGGAAGAAGAGGGTATGTCCGACACAGAAGCCTTATTCCTAAGAGAAAGGATCCTGCACGGTATCAGCGCATTCCGTAATCTTGGCCATTGGAAATGTGCGGACGAGGACATCGAGCTGTATGCTCGTACTTACCAGTACTATGAAAACGAAAAGCGCCTCAATGAACGTCTCGACTTTGATGATCTGCTGATACTGATGCTGGAAAAATTGAATACAGATGCGAGGTTCTGTGCACGCGTGCGCGCGCGTTTTTCTTATGTGCTGGTAGATGAAGCGCAGGACTGCAATGGTATCCAATATGAGATCGTACACAGGATCTGCGCTGAGAGCCGCAACCTGATGTTAGTCGGGGATGATGACCAAAGCATCTATGGGTTCCGTGGGTCCTCGCCGGAATATATGCTGCGCTTTGCCCGGGATTTCCCTGAAATGAGCCGCATCGACCTGACTGTGAATTTCCGCAGCCGCCCACGCATAGTGGAAGCTTCCCGTCGATTGATCTCCAACAATGTGGATCGCTTTCAGAAGGATCTGTCCGCTGCGCATCCCGGCCGGGCAGAAATACGGAAGGAAAGCTTTCCGAACGCTCGCAGGCAGGCCGGTTTTCTCTGTAAAGAGATACGATCATGGCACAAGCTCATTCCCTATGACGAAATGGCTGTTTTGTGCAGGACCAGGCGTCAATACGACATTCTGGAACGCGCGTTCCGCACTGCACGCATCCCATATCTGGCAGAAAAGGAAGTGTCTTTTGGCTCAGACATGGAAGAAGACATAAAAGCCTATCTGGATCTGGCTATCCATCCGGAACACGCGGGATCTTTGTATCGGATCTGGAACCGACCGCAAAGAGGGATCAAAGAAGCATATCGTGTCTCACAGACGGATCGATCAGCGGTCACGGAAGTGCTGCGGCATCATCCGCAGGATCAGGATCTGAAGTTGGCGCTGGAAGAACTTGTCTACCATCTGAACCGTCTTCGCGGCATGGCTCCTTCCAAAGCAATACGATATATATGGTACCGCATGGGGTATCGGGCGTATCGCAGGGATCTGCAAGAACAGGAATGGATGCCTTGGAACGTCGTTCGACGATCGTTCCGGATGATCATGGCAGAGGCAGGCTGCTATCAGGATATTGCGTCATACCTTTCGAGGACACCGGTACGCAGAGAGGATGCGGTACATCTGATGACCATCCATGGGGCGAAAGGACTGGAATTCGACGCGGTATGGATCCCGGACCTCAATGAAGGCACTCTCCCGTTCGAAAAGTCTTTGCACGATATCGAAGAAGAGCGGAGGATCTTTTATGTAGCATTGACCCGTGCCAGGCGCTTCGTCAGCCTGTTGTATCTGAGATCAAAGAAAGCCGGATGCCTGCCTTCCCGTTTTTTACGTGAATTAGAATAAATTCTTTTATTTTCCGGGAAGATGGTGTATAATAGGATCGATACAGTTTCTCCAAGCGAGGTTTACATATGAGCAAGACAAAAAACAAAAAGAAGAAAAAACACACCAGTTTGAAGATCCTGGTCACACTGCTGGTCCTTTGCGTGTTGGCCGTAGCCGGTCTGGCCGGATATAATGCATGGCAGAACATGAAGAACAAGCAGGAGGCTGAACAAGAGCAGACCGAGCGGGAAGCATTGTACCAAAAGGAAGCTGCCGCCATGCAAGGCGTCTATAAACAATGGGCAGAAGCGGTAGATCAGGACACTATCTACGAAGGCGTCACGGCCATGGGCATCGATCTGAGCGGTATGACGGAAGAAGAGGCGAAAGAGGCCCTCGATACGTTTTATGATGAAACGGTGCTCAGCAGAAAGATCGTACTGACCTATAAGGGCAAGACGTGGGAATATACCTACGCAGATCTTGGCTATTCCGCTGACACGGGGGACATTGCTTCCGCAGCGTATGCGGTTTGCCGCGAGGGTTCTGTCCGTGAACGGTATAACGGGATCACTGCGCTTAAGGCAGAGCCGGTCGATCTTCTGCTTTCCGATGACTATGATGCTTCCACCATCGATGATATCCTGGCGGCCATCGCTGAAGAGATCTACGTAGAGCCTAAAGATGCGGAGATCGATTATTCCGATGGTAATTTCAACATCACCAAAGAAGTCGTCGGCTATAAGCTGAACAGGAAAAAGACCAAACAAAACCTGCAGGAGAAGCTGCAGGAAGGCGGAGATATCGAACTGGAGCTTTCTGTCAAGAAAGTAAAGCCGGAAAAAACAGAAAAGCAGCTGAAAGAGATCAGCGACGTACTCGGCGCCTTCAGTACTTATTATGATCTGTACAATGAAGGCCGTAATACCAACCTGGAAGTCGGCAGCGGCCGCGTCTCGGGCACCATGCTCATGCCGGGCGAAGAGTTCAATTTCAACGAAACCGTCTCACCGGTCGATTATGCCTCCGGTTATATGGATGCCAGCACCATCGTCAATGGCGAGTATGTGCCGGGTATCGGCGGCGGCTTGTGCCAGGTTTCGACAACGTTGTACAATGCGGTCATCCGCGCTGAACTGGAAGTCACGGAACGTTGGGAGCATGCCTATGATCCCGGTTATGTACCGAACGGCCTGGATGCTGCGATCTACGTTGGCGGTATCAATTTCCGATTCGTTAATTCTACCGAATATCCGATCTTCATCGTGATGGGTGCAGGCGGAGGTGAGCTGTGGGCGAAAGTTTATGGTCATGAGACCCGGGATCCTTCCCGCACCATCAGCTTTGAAAACGAGAAGACCGGCACCATCCCGAAACCGAAACCGGTCTATACGGATGACGACAGCATGTACGAGGGTGAGGAAGAAGTCACTTCCCGCGGTCATGAAGGTTCGACATATGACGTTTATAAGATCGTTACTGAAAATGGTGTGACCACATCCGAGTATTTCAGCCACAGTGAATATAACGCTTCGCCGGACAAGATCACCCGCGGCACGAAAAAGAAAAAAGAAGAAAGCTCTAAAAAGAAAAAGAAAGAAGAATCTTCACAGGAAGAATCCGAATCTGAATCTGAATCTGAACCCGAGCCGGAGCCGGAATCTGAGCCGGAATCCGAACCGGAACCGGAG
>JAFVHC010000135.1 GCA_017474705.1 Bacillota bacterium | reverse complement strand
CATCCAGCAGCGCATTCCAGATCGCTTCCTTGCTCTCATAGTGCTTATAGACCCCGGACTTGACAAGCCCGAGAGATGCACTCAGTTCTCGGATATTTGTCCCGGCATAGCCGTTCTGCGAAAACATCTCCAGCGCAGCTTCCAGTATTCTCTCTTTTGTGTCTTTTGCCATAATACCCTCCAAAAAAGAACGTAGTGACCTTTCGCTCACTTATTATAGTGAACGAAAGGTCACCTGTCAAGGTCTTGGGTTATGATTTCATTCGTTTCTCAAAGCGGAACATCCCGTCGAAGTCTTCACCTTCATAATCGTTCTCCTCTCCGGTCTCCGGATCATGCGGATCAGGATGATGGCTGTTGAAGAACTCCACAATATGGAACCCGCATTTATTGACATAGAAGTGGATGTTCCTTGTTTCAAAATATGGGGTACAGGTTTCCCATACTATGGTATCCGGGTATAAACGTTCAACTTCCTGCCATGCGGCATAGCCGATCCCTTTGCTGTGTGCTCTTGGATGGACAAACAGCAGTTCCAATGCGTTGTGTTGGGTTTCCTCGTCTATCTTCAACACCAGGCCACCAACGATCCTGCCATCTTCCCGGATACAATAGGCCACACCATCATCGATGCTGTTTTCGATCGTTTTACGTGATATGATCTCGCCATCTTCCTCAAAATGATCGTCCCGCTCTCCGAATTCCTCCATAGCACCATATTTGAAAGCATACTGGTTGTCAAGGATGAATTGCTCCCGCTCATCGGCGGAGAGATGGGTAAGTGTGATTTCTGCCATGTCAAAAGGCCTCCTTCGATAAAATAGCTCGGCAACAAAAGGCAAAGCCAAATGTTCCGAGCTCACTCGACATCTTATCTAACAGGCGGCCTGCAAAGCCAATGCTTTACGATCCCCTACGCTACGGCGTACTGTCCTCCGATGACCGATCTTCAATTGTCTTCATTATACTCCAAAAGTATGAACTTTTCTACCGTTCAGAAAGACTCAAAAGATAAATATTTGCAGGAAAAATCAGATCTATCAAAAACACTGTCTCCCACGTCTCAATTCTCTTCCAGGATCCTCAATCCTTCCTGGATGTCTTGCCCCAGGATCTCCTGTGTTTTGGCAAAATCATATTTCTGATGGAGCCGGTCATGGACCTTCAGAAACTCTTTCTTTCCATGCTTCCTGATGTACAGCGCCTGGGCCTTCGCAGCGTTCGCGCCGTCATTGGAGGGAATATAGAAGCCCTTTTCGCAGGTCTCCAGCATGTCGCATTCATAGCATCCATCGAATCCTTTTGCCTGGCAGCACACGGCATTCGGACATTTGCCGTCCGGTGCGATCGTGGCGAAAGAACAGGTGTTATACGCCGTCCTGCAGGACCCGCACCATGCGCTAAGGAAGCAATGATTGCAGGAGAAGCCACAGTACGCGATGGGATCGACGCCTTTCCGTGCCAGTTTGCACAGCTTGTTCTTGATGCGCCGCATCGCTTCCACATGCATGATCCAGTGCCTGCTGAAAGGCATCCGGATCAAACCCAGCACGTCTTTTCCGCACCAGTATTCGATCAGCCAGCGCGCGTTTTCATCCTCACTGACACAGCCGGTCTTCTGCAGCTTTTCGATCATATCGTCTCCGAATCTCCGCTTCAGATCAGTGTATTCCAGTCCTGTCAGGATCCGGTCTGTGGACTGCATCACTGCCTGCGCATAGCGGTACAGTTCCTGGATGTCCAACTGCCGGGAAAACTCCGCGATCGCCTCTCCGGCAAGTTCGTTGCCGGTGGTTATGATGGAAGAACGGACCGTCTCCGGGAAGCCCTGTGCGAACAGGACCTGCTGATCTCCCGCGATCATCTCGTGGGCCACGATGTCCTCGATCCGGAAGATGTGCCAGATGGAATAAGCCAGCGTCTTGGAGTGATACCCATCCGCCCCGGCGAAAGGCATCTGATAAAACGCTTTCTTCGGGAACGTCATCACGATCTGCGTGATCTGTTCGAACACGTTCTTCCGCAATGCGAGAAGCTTCTCGATCCCTTCCGGGAACGTGGCTTTCTTAGAGAGCAGAGCCTGCATCTCTTTGTTCATATCCGACCAGTTTTTGTCCATGATACGCTCCTTTCCGGAAGCTTTGTCAGCCGATCACCTGATAGCGCAGCCGCAGATAGGAATCCTGCAATGTACTGGCTTCGATCAGGCGCAGCACGCCCAATTGCGATAACTCATCCTGCGCCAGCAAGGAACGCCCATCGATCAATGTAGCCGTATCCTTTCCGCCGATCAATACCGGCGCGACCACGAGATCCACGTAATCAAACAGTTTTTCCCGCAGGAAAAGTCCATTCACCGTCCCGCCGGACTGGACCGTGAGCCGCTCACAGCCGAATCGCTCTTTCAATTCCACTAACGCATCTGTCAGCGACAGCGTATCCTGCAGGATGATGTGAAGGTTATCCTCATGCACGTCGAACGCCGGATGTTCTTTATTGGTCGTTAAGAGGACAAACGTATCGGACCTGGCGCAGAAATACCGGACGCCATGTTCATTCAGGTGATGATTGTCCAGCAGGACGAAGGAAACCGGCGTCTTTGCAGGCATCTCCTTTGTATTGGCACCCATCTTCGCCTGCACGCGTCCCGTGTTGAAGGACCACAGATCGGTGGTCTGCTCGATCTCATAGTATTGATGCAGGCCCTCTTTCAGCCCGGGGATCTGCGGGAAGTCCTGATCCACATCCAGTTCATCTGTCGCACCGGTGCTGATCTTTCCATCCACCGATACCAGCATATACAGTGTCGTGATCGGTCTGTTCATGATCTTAAGTCCTCCTTGTCACAGTACCATCAGCAGGGTCCCGGCGCCGATCAATCCGCAGCCGATCAGACTCTTGGGCGTGAATTCCTCATGCAGGAACACAAAGGCCATCACCAGTGTGATGATCACGCTCAGCTTATCGATCGGCACTACTTTGGACGCATTTCCCATCTGCAGCGCCTTATAGTAGCAAAGCCATGACGCACCGGTGGCCAGTCCGGACAGGATCAGAAAGAGCCAGCTTTTCTGGCTGATGGACTTGATGCCGCCCTGTGTATTTGTCAAGAATACCATGCCCCAGGCCATGACGACCACTACCACGGTACGGATCGCCGTCGCCAGATTGGAGTTCACACCTTCAATGCCTATCTTCGCAAGGATCGATGTCAGGGCTGCAAATACCGCGGACCCTAACGCAAACCAGAACCACATCATATGCCTCCTTATACGCTACATTATTTGCTGTTATCAGATATCAGATCTTCGACATACTGCTCCGGATGGTCGATGGAATATGTTCCATGGAACCATCCTTCTTTGATCTCCAGCGTGCTTCCCGGGAGCATCTGATGGAGCCGCTCAGCAGAGCGCAGCATTTTCTTCTGCTCCTTACCGCCGACCACGATGCGCACCTGCGCTTGACACTTCTCAAACTCTGGTTTAGGCTCATACACTGTATTCGCCTTCAGGAAAGCGATCATATTGGCTTTCGAGATCTGCGCGGTGTCCCGGTAATAGTCCTCGAACAGATCCTCCCGGATCCGGAGATAGCGAAACTGCAGCTTCGCGAACCACTCCTTTTGGATCAGACCATAACTTGAAGAAAACGTCAGTCCGATCAGCGCGTGCGTGATGCGGGAAGGAATCACGGAGGCGCTTTCGATGACCGCTTTCTGACAGATATCCGCCCTCTGTGACAGCATCTCCACCAGGATCTGCGCACCGAGGGACAAGCCGCCGATCAGGAAGACAGAGCCGCCGCATTCCTTGTCGATGTAGGAGATGATGCGGCTTGCGTTCTCTTCTATGCTGGTGAAATCTGCGTCACTGCCGGCATGTCCGTCCAGGATCGGCAGCATGACGTGATAGCGGTCGCAGAGCAGTTCCGCTTCCGACCGATAATTCCACCATGACAGTCCGCCGCCATGCAGCAGCATGATGACCTCCGGATTCTGTTTTCCATATTCTATGATCTTCATACTTGTCCCTCACGATCATTCCTGAACAATATCCTTACGAAACTGCCATCTTCCTGTAGAGCCGCACGGCAATGCACATGATCGCCGCAGCCCAGAACGCCACCCACACCTCGACGGACCACAGCGGCAGTAAACCTCTCTGGTACATGGCCGGGAAGGTATCCATCAGCATGTGCAGGAGGATCGCCAAGGGCAGACAGCCCTTCTTGTCACGTACGACGCCGTAAAATACGACGACCGTCAGCCCGATATGACAGAACATCGCAAGCAGCCGCTCAATGACGTTCATGGCCATCAAGCCGTAATCAAACGCTGCGGCAGCCTGCACAGAAGGCAGGGCCGCCTGGGCAGTCTCCTCCGTGATGTTCAAGGCCTTGAGCGCACTTTCCGTACTGCCCGAAGAGAACGATACCGCCACGGCAAGATAGGTGATCATCGCAGGCAGGAGCACCGCCAGGATCTCGATGCCTCCATGGCCGATCCCATACAGGACTGCATTTTCTCGCGTGCGGTCCTTTTTCATGATGTATTTCAGGATGATGTACCGTCCGCACTCCTCGAAAACACCTGCCATGAGGATCCCGTACAGGACAAAAGCCGCAGTGTTCCCATTGATGAACCGTGACACCGGATTATCCATAAGGATGCAGATATAATGCACGCCCAACTCCAGTACTCGGGCAGAAACGATGAATCCGACCGCACC
Organism: Bacillota bacterium; assembly: GCA_017474705.1. Taxonomy (GTDB): domain Bacteria; phylum Bacillota; class Clostridia; order Lachnospirales; family Bianqueaceae; genus RUG159. The sequence continues at coordinate 17,370 of JAFVHC010000135.1, read as the reverse complement.
GGCAATGAGATACCTGATCTTCATCTGGGGCTTGTGCTTGATCCACCAGTACAGGAAAAAGCCAACAGCGATCGCGATCATCAACACGACCGTGATGACCAGCGAAGGAATACTGTTTTTTCCAATGACTATGTTCTCAAACTCTTTCATTTCCCGTCACCTCCCCAGATCTCTACGCAGAAGCCTTTGTGACCGCATGCGGTGCAGGTCAGCTTGCGGGCTGTGGGCGTATGATTGGCCCAAAACGCTTCCTTCAAAGTCGGTCTGAATACCGTATGGCATTCCGGACAGATGTATTTTACATGGTTGAAGTAGTATTTGCTGACCCATGTGCCCCAAACGGCTGCCACCACGACCCAGATGATGAACGGCCACCAAATGCCTTTAACGATCCAGAAAATGATGGAGAACCATTGCAGCGCCGTGACCGGAAGCCCGGTCAGGATCATCATCCAGCGCATTCTTTTCAGTTTTTTCTTGCCTTCCATGATCATGGCTATGTCACCGATGGATTCGAGAGAGAACGTCTCCTGGCTTTTCAGTCCGCCTTTCAACTCCCGCAGTTTTTCCAACTTTTCCTGCTTCTCGGAGATCTCATCCAAAAGGGCCTCTTCCTGTTGTTCGATCAACAATGAGATCACCTTCTCGAGATGCTCTTCCTTCAGGATCTGCGCGATGGCGTCGATGGGAAGATCCAGGTCCCGCAGGAAGCAGATGATCTTCAGACGTTTCGCATCATCTTCCGTATACAGCCGTCTGCCGCCTTCGGACAGCTCGCTGGGGACCAGGATGCCCCTGGTATCGTAGTACTGAACCGTCCGGACTGTAACGCCGCAGAGCTTGGCCAGCTCTCCCGTCGTGTATTTTGACATAGCTTTCGCCTCCTTACATCATGCATCTTACTACATGACGCAGCGTAACAAGCAATACCTTACGCAGGGGGATTTTTCTGGTTTCGCATATATTCTTACAAATATGCCCCTGAACCATTTTCGGCTCAGAGGCGTTTTGTCGGATAAAGCGGATCCTTTACCCACGCATGTTCTTTTCTTTCTCATAGAACGCCCGGCACAGCATCCGGAATTCCTCCGGTGATCCGCATGCTCTCTCGCACTGCCGTTTCTTCTCCTCAGAGCGGATGAAAGCATCTTTGACCTTCGCGCACTCAAATTCAGGGCAGTCCCGGCAGGCACTCACTTCATGCTCTCTTGTACATGGCAGCAACATGAAACTGCATGTGGGCCGGCAGCCGCAGCCGGTACACCGGATCTCATCATTGCTGACCACATGATCCCGCCACCCCGCCTGATACCAGAAAACGGCGGTCTCATGCAGTTCTTCTTCCGTCTTCGCCAAAAACCGCGGACACACCGCGCAGTCGTCGCCGCATACGGAGTAGATCGGTGTCACATGTTCCAGTTCCGGGAGTCTGTCGATATACCATTTCATAAGTGACCAGCCTCCTTGTGTTTATCTTACTGGATTTCGTAGAACAGGATGTGCAGGCCGTCTTCCATGCCCCAGCCTTCGCCTTCAAATCGTCCGGTCTGGTGCAGATACGGCGCTAATACCGGGCTGTCGGTGATAAATGTGGGGACTGTGTGGAACATCGGCGTTCCGGGTTCTGGCGGCTTCCGCTCGCCGCGCTCGTCGAACCAGCCATTGTTTTCGATGTAGATATGGCAGTCGTTGCCTTCCGCATCTTTTCCGGTCAGCATGTAGCGGGCCGACATATGCCGGATCTTGGCCGCATTCACGACCTGGGTGTCTACACCGCAGGGCTCAACGATACCGCTGAACAGGCTGCTTTCCACCACATACCCCGCGAACGGGATCATGACGACGGCGCCGTTCTCAGCGTCCAGTGACACGGCCGGAGTGGTCATTTCGATCTTGATATCCAGGATCTGTTTGCGCATGTTGGGATCCTCCTTTGATTGGGTTTATGGGTTGCAATTGCCGCAGGGCGAATAACCTTCATTGATCAGTTCTTCTCTGGTGCAGGAACGTTCCAGTTTGTTCTTTTCTTTCATCTGACCAACGGACTTGCAGTCCGGATAGTGGAACTTCTTAGTATTTGTATTACAAATATAGTTATGCTCGATCGAACTGTTCTCTCCATTCCGTGTGATCTCTTCATCTGCCGCTTCTTCCGATCCTGATCCCTCTTCTGCCTTCGCTTCCTCGATGGAACGCTCCATGGCTTCGGTTAGATGGTTCTCGCCGGTCGCGTAATCGATCTCGATGCCGGGCTCTACATTGTAACAGAAGGTGCAAATGGATATCACATCATCTTCGAGCGAGAATGCTTCCACCAATACGCCGCGGGCCAGGAGTTCATCGCTTTCAAAGAAGGGCGTGCAGCGGTAGATGACGTGGTGGCCGGTGTTGCGGATGTAGTCCAGTACGGTGGTCTCGTCCTTGCTCATGCCCACCGTGTTCATGGTGTGTGTACCGGTGACCAGGTTCTCCTCCGTCGCGTTGAGGCCGGAGAAAGCGAACATCAGCATATGGGACCGGCGGTACAGCGCGCCTTCAGAATCGCTGATCAGTTCCGGATACCGGTTCTGCACCCAGCCGCTGGGCTTTATACTGCTGATGCTCTTGCGCTTGGCGGTCGGCAAAGTCTCCGGGCCGGCCATCATCATACAGGCACCGCAGCGGCCCAGGTCGTCCAGCGGCGTCAGCAGGATCCGCACTTGATCCAGATCATAGGGTTCCTCCAGCAGGAAAGGCACTCCATCGTTGATCGTAACAGTGGCTGCCCCATCATATTCCGGGATCTGCGCCAGGGTGATCGCAGGACGGGGCACGTCGGCATAGAACGCATCGACCGGGCTGTCGGTCTGCACCGGTACCAGGTCCGGCTCGTTCTCCTCTTCCGCCGCCTCACGAACCTCAGACTCCTCACCAGAAGAGTTCTCCTCCGAGGACTCCTCCAACACGATGATCTCCGTTGAAGAAGTTTCAGAAGAAGCTTCAGAAGATGCTTCCGAAGATGCTTCCGAAGATGCTTCCGACGGCTCTTCATCGGATCCTTCCGACTCTGCTGCCGTGGAACTTTCCTCTTCTATGAGAGAAGACTCCTGCACCGCACTGCTCTCCGGTGCAGGAGCCGTCCTGCTGCAAGCACTCAACATGAGCAGTGCGAACCACAGGCAAAGAAGCCTATGCACATGCTTCATTCAAAAACTCCTTTATTTCACGGTGATGGTATCGATCGCTTTCTGGAAGTTCTCTTCGTAAGCACCGAGATCTTCGCCGATCAGCATCAGCGTGACAGCGTACATATCGGTATCGGTGCAGAAGATCACAGCCTCGCCGCTGACGTTCATGCCGCTGGTCTGACCTGCATATTTATAACGATATGCATTCCTGCCGCCGATCGTTTCATTCTTTTCATCTGACACTTCGAAAGGATCGAACTGTCCGCTGAAGCCATTCATGAACGCTTCCTGTGTCGCCTTGTCATGCATATCGGCACCCGGGACAGGAGATGTCATGATATAGTAAACACCGGTACCTACCTGGAAATACTTCATCGTATCTGTGGACTGGCTTTCCATTTCCGGCCATTCTTCCGGAACATCAAAGCTGATGTCCTTGATCTGATACTTACCTGCAGGTGCTTCGGTCTCCGAAGATTCCTCAGGGACTTCTTCCGGCTCGGAAGCTTCAGGCTCCTCGCTCTCCTCAACGGAACTCTCTTCGACTTCCGGCTCGGGGCTTTCTTCCACTTCCGGCTCCGGGCTTTCCTCAGAGCTTTCCTCAACAGAAGATTCCGAACTCTCTTCGACAGAAGATTCAGAACTTTCTTCTACCTTGGATTCGGAACTCTCTTCGACTTTGGATTCAGAGCTCTCTTCTTTGGACTCAGAGCTTTCTTCCTTGGACACAGAGCTGTTGAATACATTTCCTCCGGAGCCTTTCTTGGAACAACCGCCGATCGCCACGCACATGACGGCGATCAGCATCAAAGCTAATACTTTCTTCATTACTGATTCTCCCTTACTTGATCTATAAGATTTTGTTCGTTCTGGCGCAAGATGTCCTTGCGCAGGCCGAACAGGGTAAACAACGCGATGACTACCAGAACAATCAAAGCGATCCCGAGCAGCAATATGAGAATGGCCAGAAAAGCCAGCTCGACTTTTGCCACAAGCAATGTGAAGATACTGATGGCTACATACAGCACGAGGCTGACGACCTTGATGACGTTGATGTGCGGTCCTCTGGTAGAACCGGTGTCATTGGCGATCTTTTCCAGGATCCCGAACATGATGTACCAATACACTGCGGAAACGATATTGAAGATAAAGCGCAAGACCTCAACGATCGGATTCTCCAGGCCCGGCATGAAAGCATCCAGATACCAGGTCCCTGCTGAGACGAGTGCCATGACCAGCGGGATCCACTGCATGTAGGATCTGCCCTGCATATAGGGGCCGACGGGCACGAAGGCCAGGAACAGCAGGATCCAACCGATGAATTGCGGCATGATATTGATGGAGAGACCATTGAACGATAAGTTGATATTGACAAAGACGAACAGGAAACCGAACGCTATCAAGGAAATTGCTTTTTTCAGATCCATCTTCTCTTACTCCTTTCCATTCAAATCAAACTGTTCCTATTGTACCATTCCATGCATCGGAATGCAACTTTCAAAAAAGCTGAAAACTTTTCTTTATTCATGCAACATTTTCGTCACCTCAGTTGTTTATCAGGTGAAGGGACTTCAGGCTTGCATTGTGGACCGTGGACGGTTATACTTACGCTGTAATGGCCGGTCATACGATTTCGGAAGCACACTGGTCAAATAACAGAAAAGGAATCAGATCTCATGGAACTGGCAGCAGGCACTATCTTCTTTCCCAACCGATTTGCAGCGGACCTTACCGCTTTGTATGCGCGGACGGTCCTGTTTGCCGCCAAAGTCATCAATATCTTCTCACGAGAAGAGGATACGGACGTCACCGCCGAACATCTTCTCGATTCCTATGGCGACGCAATGCTCCGCATGGCCTACTCTTACCTGCATAACATGGAGGATGCGGAAGAGGTCGTCCAGGACGTACTGATCCAGTTTCTCAAAGAAACACCGACCTTCAACGGGTCGGTCCATGAAAAAGCCTGGTGCCTGCGCGTTGCCGCAAATCTGGCTAAAAACCGCATCAAATATAACAAGATCCGCATGACCGATGAACTCAACGACGAGCTGATCGCTGAGGAGCGCGAGGACTTGAGCTTCGTCTGGGAGGCCGTCAAGTCCCTGCCGGACAAGTACCGCGAAGTGATCCATCTGTTTTACTATGAAGGATACAGTACAGCGGAGATCGCAGGGCTCCTGCACCGCAATGAAGCTACGGTCCGCTCCCATCTGGCGCGCGGGCGCGAACAGTTGAAAACGATCCTGAAGGAGGCGTACGACTTTGAGTGAGAAATATAAAGAGGTCATGGACCACGTCCGGCTTTCCGACGCAGCACGGCTGCGCATCCTGGACAAGGTCAATGCATCCGAATCCAAAAACCGCTCCTTCCAGTGGCGCCAGTGGGGCGCGCTCGCAGCCTGTCTGGTCGTCGCCATAGCCGGTATCCTGGTCTGGCACGCACATAACCCCGCCACACCCAAGCAGAACCCCACGGTCATGGCTCCCTCCAGCATCGAGGAACAGCCCACCTTAGAAGCATTGCAGGCAGCCATGGGCTTCCCCGTAGAAGATATCCGGACACTGTTCCCAGAGACCGCGGAGTTCCAGTTCAAGAATTATTTCTATGAGATCGCGGAGATCACCGTACAGGACGGCAGTCAGGAGATCGTGTTCCGCAAAGCCGCAGGCAGCGATGACATCTCCGGTGATTATAATGTCTATGCCGTTACCGAAAAGGTGGAGGCAGACGGTACCACCTTTACGATGCAAGGCAACGGGGATACCGTGACTGTGGTCCTCTGGCAGAAAGGTGAATACACCTATGCATTGAGTCTGACGCCGGGGATGGCGAAAGAAGACGTTACCGCGCTCTGCATGCAGATCCTTGCACTGGAAAAATAAACCATGCTCTACGGTATACTGTTCGCCATCACCATGCTGGCAGGTCTGGTCCAGGGCGTGACCGGATTCGGATCCTGCATCGTGATCATGCTCGTCCTGCCCTTCTACTTTCCGTTGGCTGAGGCCGCCGGCATCGCGGTCGCCACGACGCTCATCATGGGCGTCGTCATGATCCTGCGCTACCGCACCAGCATCAACGTCCGCGAAGCACTGCTGCCCTCGCTTTTATACATCATCGTCAGCAGCCTGGCCATCCATTTCTCAGCTTCTGTGGACCAAACCTTGATGAAAAAAGTCTTCGGTGTGTTCCTGGTCCTGCTGTCTGAATTCTATTTAGGCTTCGTACCTGCAAATTCCAACCAGAAAAAGCTCCCGCTGCTTGCGGGAGCTGCCTGCATCATCTTATCCGCTGCCTGCGACGGCCTGTTCGGCATCGGCGGACCGCTGATGGTCATCTACTTCATGCACCGGACCACGGATCTGCATGAGTATCTGGGTACGCTGCAGCTCTTCTTTTTGGTCAACAACGTCTACAACACCGGTTTCCGCTTCTTCCGCGGGGTCCTGGGGCCGCAGCACCTGATCTTCATCGCGGTGGGCATGGCCGGTATCCTGATCGGCGTTCTGATCGCCGGGAAGATCGTGGAGAAGGTACGCCGCGACGTCCTCCGCAAACTGATCTATGTGATGATCGGCATCGGCGGATTAGTGAATCTGCTGTAACAGCGTAAGAAACATAAAAAAGCCTGCTGTGAGGCCATGATATGGGCCTCGACAGCAGGCTTTTTTCGTTTTGTGATCAGGCTCTGGTATCCACCACGATCTTCTTGATGATGTTCAGGATACGCCAAGAGCACAGCTGCAGCTCTGCTTTGGTGATCGGATAGCGGGCTTCGCCTTCCTGCGCACCAACACTGTTGATGATGCTCTGCAGGTCATGCTCACCGCCCGGCATCGTCAGGTCGTTACCGGCCTTGATGCAGCCGGCCGCATCCGCATCTTCATATTTGCGCTTCGGCGGTTCCTCACCAAAGAAGCCTTCGCCGCCGGTGGTGCCCCAGTCGGTCATGACCAGACCATTAAATCCCCACTCGTCACGCAGCATCGCGGTAACAGTGTCATACTTGTTGGCCGCGTGCTCACCGTTGATCAGGTTGTAGGAGGTCATCAGGCTGAGGGGCTGGCTCTCCTTGACAGCGATCTCGAAGCCCTTGACGTAGATCTCGCGGATCGCGCGCTCGGAGACGTGTGCGTTGTTGCCCTGGCGGTTGTCTTCCTGGCTGTTCAGCGCATAGTGCTTGATGCAGGTGCCGCAGCCCGGATGCTTCTGCACGCCCTTGGTGTCTGCGGCAGCGCAGCGTCCGGCGACTAACGGATCCTCGGAATAATACTCGAAGTTACGGCCGCACAGCGGGTTGCGATGGATGTTCATGCCCGGAGCAAGCCACAGGTTCGCATGGAACTCTTCCATCTCGCTGCCCACGATGTCACCGGCATCTTCGATGGCCTTCAGATCCCAGGTCTGCGCCAGCAGTGTTGCGATCGGGATGGCCGTGCAGTACTGATAATAATCTTTGGCATCCTCCGGACGTTCCGGTTTCGGACGGCCGAAGTCCAGCAGACCGCCGAAGCCGGTCTCGCCCAGGCCGGGGATGATATTGTCATTCGCGTCGGTCACGAAGTGGGTCGCCAGACGCAGGCCTGCCGGGCCATCCGGCAGAGTGATGTTCGGCACTTTGCGGCTTTCGATGAGCTTGGAGGTGGTGTCACCGGCAGCACCAGGTACCGCGGTGGAAGAATTACCGACCTGCGGGCCGCCGAAGCCGCCGCCACGGGCCGTACCGATGCACAGATCCGCCATCTCCTCGACGGTCAGCTGCGCGACCAGTTCTTTCAGGTCCGCTTTGCCTTCGATAACGTCGTCCAGCGTGATGGTCCAATCTTTATCGGTGGTCATTTCTTCGGGTGCTGCACTGTAGGTGATGGTCTCGGTCTTGATCACAGCCGGATCCAGTACCAGGACCGGTGCCGCCGCCATTTCCTCGACTTCACCTTCATAGGTGTACATATAACCGGTCGGATGGATGGGTTCCAGCTCTCCGTCCAGAACGGCCTTGTTCTGCAGGACACTGGTCACAGTGCGCTCTGCCAGCGTGATCGCCGCGGCGATGTGGGTCGCACGGGAGTGGACGCCGACGCGGACATAGTAGGTGCCGGGTGCCAGGACCCAGGAGGCGCACTTCTCACAGTAAGAAGCCATGAACTGCACCGGGAAGGTGATGGTCAAAGTCTCGCTCGCACCAGGTGCCAGTTCGCCGGTCTTCGCGAAGCCGGCCAGCTCCTGATACGGTTTCTCCGGCAGACTGCCTACCGGGGCGGAATAGTACACCTGTACGACTTCCTTGCCGCTGTATTCACTGCCGGTATTGGTCACAGTGGCCTGCACGATGACCTGATCGCCCTCCAGGCAGACGCCGTCCGCCTTCACATCGAAGGTGGTGTAGCTCTTGCCATAGCCGATGGGATAGGCCGGAGCGATGTTGAAGGTATCGAAATAGCGGTAGCCGACGTAGATACCATCGTTATAGTACTCGTCATCCGTGTCACCGTTCATGTGGCTGAAGGTCGGTGCGGACGCATAGTCCATATAGTCCTCAGCCCAGGTGGTGGTCAGATGGCCGCTCGGGGTGACCTTGCCGGTCAGCACGTCCGCCAGCGCGTATCCGGAGATATTGCCGGCCTGGCTCATGTTCAGGATCGCGCCGACTTTCGGGCAGGCACGCAGGAATTTCGTGTCAATGACGCCGCCAACGTTCAGTACGACGACGATACTGTCATAGACTTCACCCAGCTTGGTGATGGAAGCCTTCTCACCTTCGGTCAGTTCATAATCACCGGCCACGGGATGGCGGTCCGCACCTTCACCGGAATTACGGGAGATGATGAATACGCAGGCATCCGCCTTCGCCACTTCCTCGATCTCCGGCAGATCCGGATCCTTGTACGGATTCTCCAGGAAGTCCATGATCGCGCCCATGCCCTGCTCTTCGATCTTCTTCTTGAAGGCAACGGAGTACGTCTCGAACGCTTCCGCGCACTGCTTGTCGAAGATGTCCAGCCAATCCTTCGTGACGATCTCGAAACCGGCATCTTCCAGGCCTTGCTCGATGTTGATGACCATGCGGCTGTTGACATCGCCGGAACCTGTGCCGCCCTTGACGGTCTTACGAACGCCATTACCATAGGCAGCGATCGTCTTCACGTTCTTCAGAGGCAGGATGCCATTGTTCTCCAGCAGGACCATACCCTGGGAAGCGATCTTGCGGGAACGGTTCATGTTGTTGATCTCTCGCTCGCTGATCTCCGGCGAGCGGCTTGCATAGATTTTTGCCATACGTTTTACTCCTTACTTCGTTTTATATGGTTTGGTGTTCATCACATAATTCATCAAGTGCGCGACCGCTTCCCGCATCTCGTCGAGGGTGACGCGGCCTTCTTCATAGCCCTTCAGCACCTGTGCGATGACCGGAGGTCCGCCCGGCATGATGACGTCGTTGCCGGCATGTACGGCATCCCCGCCGTCGACGACGATGTCCATATCGCCCCAGTCGGTCACGACGACGCCGTCATAGCCCCACTCTCCACGCAGGATCTCGGTACACAGGACGCGGCTGCCGCCGGCGAAGGTGCCGTTGATCTTGTTGAAGGAGCTCATGATGGTGGTCGGTTTCGCCTCCGTGATGGCCATCTCGAAGGGTTTCAGATACAATTCGCGGGCCGCGCGGGCGCTGACGATGGAATCCGCAGCGTCGATGTTCTTGTTGGCCTTGCCGCGACGGTAGGTCTCCTGCTCGTTCAAAGCAAAGTGCTTCGGGCAGGTGGTCACATCGTTGTTTTCCATGCAGCCTTTGGTGATCTGCGTGCCCATGATGCCGGTGACCAGCGGATCTTCAGAGAAATACTCGAAGCCGCGGCCGCCGATCGGGTTGCGGATCATGTTCATGGCCGGTGCCAGCCAGCTGTCCACATCCTGCAGGTCCGCCTCCGCACCGGCGGCGCTGCCGAATTCATAGGCCAGGTCCGCATTGAAAGTGCTGGCGATCATGCGGCCGGTGGGCCAGGCGGTGATACCGTTGGAAGCAGGACCATCCTTATAGAAGGTGGTCACGATGCCATATTTCTCGATGGCCGGGTTGCAGTAACCCATGTTGACGTCGTCACGGGTCTTGGTGGCGATATCGTTGCCGTCATCATCCTGGATGGTGGGTTTGGCGTCCTTGGCGCCGATGCCGCTGAAGGGCAGTCCCGGACCATAGCCGTTGCACAGGACCGCCAGTTCCTTCAGGCTCATCTGCTTTATGAACTGCTCCATGCTGACCTTGCCGTCACGCACATCCGCAAGGGTGGACGGGACCGCATCAACGGAGAAATCATACGGTGTATATGCCGGCCAGAGAACTTCGATATCCTGCTGCATCAGCGGATAGACCGGCAGTCCCTCCACGTCCACAGGACGCTCGCACTCCGGCTCCATCAAATGGATCTTGCCACGGTTCGCTGCGGTGAATCCGATGTCGGCCGTCACCTTGCGGGTGATGATATCTTCCTCCACAGTGATGGCGCCGACCGGCTGCAGGCTGACGGCACTGTTGCCGACCAGGACCGCGTAGGTACCTTTTTCGATCACGAACGCGTTCTGCGCCTCATCGAAGGAGGCCAGATCCTTCAGATCGAAGGACAGCTCTGCCAGGCAATTGCCGCCGCGGCCCAGTTTCTCGGTCTTCGTGAAGGCTTTCAGTTCGATATAGGGTTTCTTCAGCCGGCCGAAGGGTGCGTGCACGTACAGCTGTACGACCTCTTTGCCGCCGAATTGCGTGGATGTGTTGCTCACACGGACGCGTACTTTGAACCTGCCGTCCTTCAGTTCCGTCTTCAGCGGCACGATGGAGAAGGATGCATAGCTCAGACCGAAACCGAAGGGATACAGAACCTGTTTCTCGAAGGTCTCGAAATAGCGATACCCGACGTAGATGTCCTCTTCATATACGGTGACCGGGCTCATGTCGAAGCCCACACTGCCGTTGTCCTCCGCGGACAGGCCGTAATCCTTGTAGGTCAGGATGGTCTCGGGCTTATCTTTATTGGAACTGAAATTCTTTGCGGTCGGATAATCCTCATAACTGCACGCCGCGGTCTCGATCATCTTGCCGGAGGGCGATTCCTTTCCGGTGATGATATCGACCAGAGCACCGGCCGCCTGCTCACCGGCAGTGCCCATGAACAGCACTGCCTTGACCTGCGGGAAGGACTCTGCGAAGGCCATATCCACCATGCCGTTGACATTGTAGACTACGATGACGTTCGGGTAGGCGGCGCAGGCTTTGCGGATCAATTCCTTCTCACTGTCCAGCAGATAATAGTCATCCTCCACGCGGCGGTCGCACTCTTCACCACCGGTCACGCGGCCAAGGATGACCATAGCGGTATCAGCGGCCTTCGCGGACGCCGCGAAGACTTCGTCTGTGGGAACAGGTTCCGGGACAGCGGCCGTATAACGGCCGAAGATCTCGTAGATCAGACCGCTGGAGACCAGTCCTTCCAGTTTACTGAAATCGAACCCTTCCTCGGGATTCGCGGCTGCTTCCGCTGCTTCCTGATCCTGCAGAGCTTTGTAGAACTTATACATGGCGGGCTCCAGCAGGATGCCGGCTTTCGCCAGTTCGTCCCACAGTTCCAGCTTGGTATTGGTGCGGGAGGCGCCGGAGCCGGAGCCGCCGATATGGACGGACAGCTGCGTACGGCCTACAAGCGCGATCTGCTGCTCCGCCTTGAGCGGCAGCAGCTGATCCTCGTTCTTCAGCAGGACCATGCTCTCGACTGCCAGCGCGCGGGCGAGGCCCTTGCGGGCCTCTTCCGACGCGTATTTTGTGTTTTTGATCATAGATACTCCTTTTATCTTCGGAATCACTGCTCGCGGCGATTCGTTCTGAACCTCAGCGATAGCCACGATGGTTCAGATGCGTACCTTGAAGATCGTTACGCTTTCCGGCTGAGCGGTGAAGGTATAGGTGTCTTCGCCGGTGGCGGGCAGCTGCTCATACTTCAGTTCCGATGCACGGTGCAGCGCAAGCTCCTGCTCCTTGGTCAGATAGTCCGGTGCACCCATCGCTTCCCAGGCCTTCTTCGGGTTGGTGTTGTCATCATCGATGACCGCCTTCCAGACCTGCTTCGCGCCGCAAAGCTTCAACTCGACTTCTTTCGCGTCCTTGGTGCGGCGGTCCAGATCGTGGTTGTAGATGAAGGCCGTGGCTTCGTTCTGGCCGTCGGTCAGCACCAGAGCTTCGCAGTACGGATCCTGGGCCGGTACGTCGATGCGCAGGGTCCCTGCTTCATGCAAGGCTTGGAACGCACGGTAGGACGGCTTCGCCACACCATGATTGGTCTGCAGGCCGAACTCGTTCTTGAAGGGCCAGGGCTTCATGCCCATCTCCTCGAAGATATCGCTGACGGTCCAGTAGGAATAGCCCTTGACCAGGCCATCGTTGTACGCAAAGGTCTGTACGTCGAAAGCGGCCTGATAACTGGTATCGTAGTCGCCGGAGCCATGCCACTCTGTGTAGTACAGCGGCAGCGGATCCGCCTCTTCTTTGGCCTTCTTGGTCATGATGGACAGGATGTCACGCGGGTTTTTGTTGACCCGATTCATGAAGGCTTTGCGGATCTCCTCGATCTGCTCCGGCGTCATATCCTCAGGGATCTCTCCAAAACCGGCACCTTTGTATCCCGGGCCGTTCATACCTGCTGAAGACAGCGGATCATCGCTCGGATAATGATGGGTAGAGATGAAGTCCACCGGTACGTCGTTCTCTGCGCAGAACTGCTTGAAGGGCACGATCCACGCGTTAACGGAAGTGGCAGGACCGCCGACCTGCAGCGTCGGCTCCACAGCCTTCAGCGTGCGGGCGGTCATCTCATACAGGTGGAAGTAATCCTCCTGGGTGCCATCGAAGAAGAAGCGCAGGTTCGGTTCGTTCCAGACTTCGAAGAACCACTGGCGGACCTCATCCAGGCCATAGCGGTCGATCAGGTGCTCGGCGAACAGGCGGATGAGCTTCTTCCACTCCTCATCATCCTTCGGCATGCAGGGGCGTCCTTTGTAATGGAACAGGACCGCATCTGTAACGGCCAGCGCGTCCGGCATGAAACCGATCTCGATGAAAGGCTTCATCCCGATCTCCAGCAGGAAATCGAAGATGCAGTCGATGTTGTAGAAGGAAATGACCGGTTCTCCGAAACCGAAGGATGGGCTGAAATAGACGCTCATGTCGTCATCGAACAGGCCATGGAAACGGATGTACTTGAAACCGATCTCGTTGTGCGCCTTGCGGATGTGATCCTGAACGTCCTTGCGCAGCAGCGTCGCCGCGTGGCAGGAACCCACACAGAACTCCCAATAGTGCGGATACGGACGGGCCGGAGCCTTTAAGTCAACTGCATAAGTAATAGCCATTATCAAACTCCTTTCTTATTCTTTCGGTACCTGCATCAGTGCCGCATTCAGCTTGCGGGTCGACTGCTGACGGTTCTCGCCCATCATCGTCTGGATGAACGGATTGGTCAGCATGTCGGCGACGGTGACGGAGGTATCTTCACCGAACAGCCACTGCTCAGGCAGCGCGCGTCCGGCGATCGCCGTCAGGGCATTGAGGAGCATCTTCTTTGCTTCCGGCGAAGCCTGGATGTCGGCCAGGGTATCGTTCAGGGAGAAGTATCCTTCCTTTGCTTCCAGGGACCCTGCGATCTCTTCCACGCTCTCGAACCAGTTGATGGCGTCCTGCGTCTGCTTGAAGCCCGGGAAGGTATAGGATTCCGGCATTTCATCCACCCGGACCACCGTGATGGTGTCGACGTATTCTTCAGGCTCGATCTCGAATTCTTCTTCGTCTTCCTCGTCGAATTCGGCTTCGAAGGCGTGGGCGCGGGCTGTCAGCACGGTACCTTCATAGGAGATCGGCACGTTCTCAAAGATGAACGTATGCTCGCCTTCCAATGTATCGAACAGCACGCCGTCCACATACAGGCTGACCTCATCCAGGTTGGAATGGACCTTGACGGTCGTGGTCTCGCCCGGCCGTGCGAAGAAGCGGCGGCCATCGATATGGACGAAGGGATCATCACTGAACCAGGCCTTGTACACATAGAAGGAATCCTTGCGGATCTTGCGGTCCATGGTGACCAAACCTTTATTGTTGCGGCCTCTGGTGCCGCCCTCACGGCGGATGGAGCTGCCGAAGTCGAACATGTTCCAGACGTAGGTGCCCCAGATCCAGGGACGTTCCGCCCAGGTCTCACAGGCATTCTCATGGATGAGGACCTGATACTCCTCGGTATAATCCATCTTGGTCGGCGTCAGGGAATGATAGCTGACCACGGAATCGCAGCCATACTCGGTGATGGCGAAGCGGCGGGCCGGATACTGGGCATGATATTGATCGCACCAGTCGGCCAGGTCCGTCATGTCACCACGGTACCAGCCAAAGTAATGGTTCCAGCCTTCCGCGTCGGAGATGTCATGCAGCTCGTGGTCCCAGCCGGCGCCGTATTCGTGGGCGATGACTGTCGGACGTTCCGGATCCAGACTCTTGACCGCTTCGTTCAGGTCGCGGTGGCACCGAAGCAGCGTCTCCTGGATCTCCGGACGGGCATTCGGACCCATCAGGACCTCGTTGGACAGGCCCCAGCAGAAGATCGAAGGATGATTGTAATTCTGCGCCACCAGTTCTTTGATCTCATTCACCGCGGCCGCGTGGGCGTCCTCGTCCCAGGAACCGGCGAAATACGGGATCTCCGCCCAGACCAGAAGGCCCAGTTCGTCGCAGGCATCGTACATTTCCTGCGCCTGCTGATAGTGCGCCAGGCAGATGGTGTTGGCACCCATCTCCTGGATGATCTCGGCATCTTCCCAGGCTGCTTCTTCCGCCAGGGCATTGCCCAGGTACAGGCGGTCCTGATGGCGGCAGACACCGCGCAGCGGATGCGGCTCACCGTTCAGGATGAAGCCTTCTTCCGGATCGATGGAGAAGCTGCGGATACCGAAGAGGTTCTCCGCCTCGTCCAGCACTTCATTATTGGATACCAGACGGACACGGGCGGTATACTGGGCATAATCGAAGGCTTCGTCCCAGAAAGCAGCGTCGGGGATGCAGGTCTTCAAAGTGACCACATCATCTGCGAAACCCCAGGCTTCCGCGACCGGACCTTCATCTGCCTCGTCGAAGATCTGCAGGGATACCCGCTGTCCGGCTTCCCATCCTGTCAAATGGATGCGGGCCTTGACTTCCGCCGCATCCGCGACCGGCTTGGAATCGATATAGAAGCCGGGGCCGCCGAACTCGTCCAGAGAGATGCGGGATGCCGGAGCACTGATCAGCCGCACGTAGCGGTACAGTCCGCCGTAGAAGGTGAAGTCCGCACGCTGCGGATAGACCTTGTCGCTGTAGCGGTTGTCCGCCATGATGGCCAGGATGTTCTCGCCTTCCACCAGCGCGTCGGTCACGTCCGCGCGGAAGATGCTGTAGCCGCCCACATGGCGGGTGATGAACTGTCCATTGACCCAGATCTCGCCCACCAGGCCGCAGGCGCCGACTTCCACGTACAGGCGGCCGCCGGGGATGGGCTGTTTGGGTGCTTCGAAGCTGGTCACATACCAGTAGGCGCCGCGATCGAACTGGACACCGATCTGACCGTCGATGGCATTCCAGGTATGCGGCAGTTCCACCGCTTCCCAGTCGTCCGTCTCCGGCATCGCGGTAGGCGCTTCGGTGCAGGCTTTGCTGAATAACCAGCCATCATATAAATCAATGATCTCTCTCATGATGTCAATCCTTTGTTTTAAACTGAATGTTGGTTTTCGCGGTGCTTTCACCGAAAGCTGTGAAGTTCAACAGACCAGGTGTGATGCCTTCCGGCGCGCCAAGGATGCGGATCCGGACGAAGATGGCCTTCGTCGTTTCGATCGGATGATAGGCGACCGCCAGGTCCGTCTTGTTCTCACTGAAATCGACGACAGTCTTCCATTCCTTCGCATCCATGGACGTCTCGATCACATACTGATATGCACCAGGCAGGACACCTTCCACGAGGTCCATGCCGATATCCTTCCACATGACGCGGAAGCCCGAGACGTGATAGCGTCCCTGGAGGTTCACTGCAATGCAAGGCTCCTTGTCCTCTGGCGCTGGCTGCCACCAGGTGTGCAGCGCTTCGTCGAACGCGTACATCGGATAGTGGCCGTCCGCCCAGGAAGAAGCCAGCGTCGGCTTGAAGATGGTCAGGGTGACCAGTTCCGTGGCATTGCCCTTCTCCGGACGCTGCATCACGCCGGGATACCACTGCGGCACGTCGCAGCCTGTCAGGGCGAAGAGATTGCCGTCCTCGTCGAAGCCTGCCGGATCCATGCCGATGCGGCGCTCCATGGTCGCATCCACGCAGACCGGGATGGTATAGAAGATCCACAGGGTATCGTTCGGGCCTTTGACCAGCGAGCCGTGGCCGCCGCCTTTGCACAGGCCCTTGTCACGGTTGCGGGAGACCGGGTTCTTCGCCTGCGGCAGGAAGGGTCCCAGCGGGCTGTCGGACGTGTAAGCACCCATGGCGTAGGCGTAGTATTCCGTGCCGGAGCAGGAATAGACCAGATAGTACTTCGTACCATGCTTGACCATCCAGCTGCCTTCGATGAAGCCTATGCTCCAGTCCTCATTGCAGGCACCGAAGCGCTCCCAATAATTCTCCTTGTTGAAGGGGACCAGGACCGTGGGTTTTGTCAGCAGCTTGTTGGGCTGCTCCGGATCCAGTTCCGCGCCCATGATGCAGGGGCCAAGGCCGAAATACAGGTACAGGCGGTCGTCGTCATCCCGGAAGATCATGACGTCGCCAGCCACGAATTCCCGACCATCCGGCAGGGTCCAGTCGCCCAACAGCGTCCAGGGACCGATGGGGTTGTCGGAGACGAACAATGGAGTGTTGTTGGCGGCGCCATAATACTTGCCATGGTACTCCTCCACCGTCGGCGCCATCGGCGCGGAGATGGGCATCCAGGAATCCTCGTGATGCACCGTCCAATTGACCAGGTCGTCGCTTTCATAGACCGCGCCGGAAGTGATATACAGATACCACTTACCGTCGAAATAGTACGCGGAAGGATCCGCAGTCGCCCGCACGTCGTTCTCCCGGCTTTTCCATAGGCAAAGTTCATGACGTCGCCAATGTTGACGTTGTACTCGTGCCCATCCTCGGCCATCAGTGTTTCGATGTCGAT
>JAFVHC010000134.1 GCA_017474705.1 Bacillota bacterium | reverse complement strand
TGTGATCCAGTCCGGTCCTCCGGATGAGATCTACAACAGGCCTGTGGATCCGTTTGCTGCGGACTTTTTGGGTAAAGTAGACTTTTTCAAAGGGGAAGCAAAAGACGGACAGATCGTCTTTCCCGGAATGGGCGGGCAGTCCATTCCGTATGACGGGCCCCTCACCGGCAGTGTCGATGCCGCGATCCGCCCGGAAAATTTATTCTTCAGTACCGACGGGCCCCTTCAGGGCATATTGGCAGCCCAATACTATCTGGGAGACACAGACGACTGCCGCGTACGGATCGGAGATACTCTGGTCCGGGTGATCGTCAACGGTCATGAATACAAACGCCTGCAGAACGGCCAGCAGGTCCGCCTTTCCATCAGGGACCTTATGGTCTTCCCGGACGACGGTATGCTTGATGAGGTCCTGCAGATCCGCACATGAGCCCATTGCCCATGTCTGCCGATTGAAAAAGGGACTCCCTGAGGAGTCCCTTTTTTACTGCAGCGAACAGACCTTATTTCATGAAGGTACCGGCAAGCATCTGGTCGATATAGCCCAGATATTTCGCCTGGATATCTTCCGGAACCAGATCGTTGATCTTGCCGGCGGAAAGTACACCGTTTTCGAGGGTGCCGTAGATCACTTCACCACCGAAGGTGCCTTCCATGGTGGCCTTCATGGACAGGCCGACGAGGGAGGAGTTGTCAGTGACCTGGGAGCAGATGATGCATTCATTCTGTCCGAGGAAGTCGCCCGGCTGGGCGATGTCATAGACCTTGATCTCGCCGGCGGCCTTGTTGTATTCATCAATAGCCTGGCGGGCACCGGAGTCAACTGCGGAAGCGTCACCGAAGAAGACATCCGCACCCTGGTCGATCATCGCCTTCGCGAATTCAATACCCTTACCGGAGTCATTGAAGGAACCTGCGAAAACAGCGTCCAGAAGGGTCACTTCGCGGCCATCCTGTTCGGCAACATACTTGGCAGCTTCGCCGAAACCGGCATATTTGCCGAGGGTGGTATCCAGTTCCATACCGCCGATGAAGGCGATGGTGCCGGATTTGGTCATCAGACCAGCAAGCGCACCGGCGATCCAGCCGATCTCGGTCTTGTCAGGGAGCAGGGAGGTAACGTTCTTATTGACGGCCTTATCCGGAGTGGTCACGGCACCGTTCAGCAGAGCAAAATTGACTTCCGGATATTCCTCAGCAGCCTGCAGCACGGCATCGGTGTACTGGTTGCCCGGGGCATAGATCAGATCGAAGCCCATATCGCAGTAAGCTACGATGGTTTCATAGTATTCATTCTGGCTGATGTTGTCGGTGTATTTATATTCCCAGCCATATTCAGCTGAGGCATCGACCATCGCCTGATAGGTAGCAGAACCCCAGCCACCGTCATTGATGCTGGTATCACTGATCATCGCGACTTTATAATCTTTCGCGGATACGACACTGAAGCTCAGCGCCATGACCAAAGCCAAAAGAACAACAACAAACTTTTTCATAACTTTCTCCTTATAAATAAATCTTTAACGGCTGAAATTACCGTTCCACACAACTCACCGATCAGCGGCCGGCGGCCGCCGGTCCACAATAACTACCTTTCCTCAGGTCGATAAGGCTGCCCCTTGGCCGCAGGTCCGGACTTCTTCCCGCCGAGGATACTCAGAACGATGATGGTCGCCACATAGGGGATCATCTGGAAGAACTGGTAGGGGATACCGATAGACATGACCTGCAGGCGGATCTGCAGCGCATCGCAGAAACCGAAGAACAGGCAGGCGAGCATCACACCGACCGCACTCCAGCGGCCGAAGATGACAGCTGCCAGCCCGATGAAACCGCGTCCGGCTATGTTCCCTTCCGTAAAGGTGTTGGAATAACAGGTCGTCAGGTAGGCACCGCCGATCCCGGCCAAAGCGCCGCAGATCACGCAGCTCAGATATTTGATCCTGATCACCGGAATACCAAGGGTCGCCGCGGCCTTC